>JAPOYW010000050.1:0-2762 GCA_026706425.1 Gammaproteobacteria bacterium | reverse complement strand
CTGATCGGCAAGTGGCACCTCGGCTACCAGCCCCGGCACCACCCGGTCAACCGCGGCTTCGACGAGTTCTTCGGCATGGTCGAGGGGGGATCGATCTACATCGATGCCGATGTGCCTGGCGTCGAGTCGTGGGGCGCGGCGCGGATCGGTCGTCCGAACAAGATCGTCCGCGGCCTCGACGAGGAAGTCGGGGTCGACGCCTACCTCACCGATCGCTTCACCGACGAAGCCGTGGCATTCGTGCAACGCAATGCCCGTTCGCGGTTCTTTCTCCTTCTGAGCCACAAGACCCCGCATACGCCGTTGCAGGCAACGGCCAAGTATCTCGACAGGTACCGGCACATCGACGACGACGCGACGCGGGTCTACGCTGCCATGGTGGCATCTCTGGACGACAGCGTGGGCGCTGTCGTTGCGGCGTTAGAGCGCCAAGGGCTCCGGGACGACACCCTGATCGTATTCTTGAGCGACAACGGCTGCGCTGGGTACGTTGCGAATGCTTGTTCGAACACACCGCTTCGAGGTTTCAAGCGCCACTTTCACGAAGGCGGCATCCGCGTGCCGTTCATCGTCAGTTGGCCCAATGGTCTGCCCGAAGGCGGCGTTTTCCGACACCCGGCATCCAGCCTCGATCTCATGGACACGTTTCTGGCTGCAGCCGGCGAAGGCGAAGTGAGCGACGATAGCGTCAACCTGATTCCCTACCTCGATGGGACGGACACCGGCGCACCCCACGACTACCTGTTCTGGCGATCCGGTCCCAACTGGGCAGTGCGCGACAACCGCTGGAAACTCATTGGCTACAACCGCACCGACTTCGGAGCGCAGGATCTCGACCGTACCGGGCGGCTTAGGCCGCCGGAGGCGGGGTGGCCCAACGACTCGCCGGCCGGGCAGGTCACCTTGCTCTACGACTTGACCAACGACCCGTCGGAAACCGTGAACTACGCTGCGGGTCGCCCTGCGGAAGTGCAGCGCCTGACGAAAGCGTGGACGACATGGAATACCGGCAATGCGCCGGTGCCGATACTGCCCGCATACCGGTCCACGCTCGTGGATCTCCACGGCGAAACCGTTCAGCTCGTGTTCTGAATCCGTCGGCGCACGGTCCCGTTTCGTCAGCCCTCGCGCTACCATGATGCCCACGGCGCACTCGCGACTGTTGAATTGACCATGGGAGCGACACAATGAAGGTGGAAGTCGAAGGCGCAACGTTGCACGTGGAGGTCGACGGCGACGAGCACAACCCCGCGCTCCTGCTGTGGCCGCCCGGAACGTGCACCGTCCGGACCTGGGACCACCTGGTTCCTAGATTGGCGGAGCGATTCCTCGTGGTGCGAATCGATATCCGTGGCCTTGGCGAGAGTTCGCCGGCAGCGGACCCCGAGACGCAGTACACGTTCGAGCGGTACGCTCAGGACGCCTGCGACGTGTTGGACCACTTGGGAATCGAACGCTGCCACGTCTGGTCGCAGTCCTGGGGTTCGAGGCCGGCAATGGTCTTCTGCGCCTTCAACCCCGACCGGGTGATCTCCGCAGCCCTCTACGCGGCCAACACGGACCCCGCCGATGTGGCGGCACAACGCACCGGGACCAAGCGGGCGGCGGAACTGCGCCGGCAAGCGGGCATCGAGCCGAGTCCCATGCCTGCGGGTCTCACGGAGCATCGGCATCCGGACGAAGTCGCGCCGGCGACGCAGGCTGCCCGGAAGTTCGAGCTGGCGACGGTCGTGGGCAAACTCGCCATGCCCGTTCTCATCGGCACCGGCAGCCACGATCCCAACCTGGTGTCCAGCCGCGTCATCGCCGCCAACGCCCCGAACGCCAAGCTCGCCGTACTCGAAGACGTCGGACACAACGGCATGCTGGAACATCCTGAACTGGCCCTCAGTACTTTCCTCGCATTCCACGACTCGTTGGGAACGTGAGTCGACGTGGCGGAACTGTATTTGATCCGACATGGCCAATCGCAAAACAACGCCTTCGCAGCCGAGTCAAAGGCGAACACGACCGAGGAGACGCCGCGCACGTCCGATCCCAGCCTAACGCGCGCTGGCTACGCCCAGGCGAGGTGCGTGGCCAGGTATCTCGCTCAAGAAGCCGACAAGACCGATGTGCGGGACGGTACGCCGGTTGGACACGGACACGGTATCCACAAGCTTTATACGAGTGCGATGCTGCGGGCGTTGGAGACCACGGCACCCATCTCGGATGCGTTGGAGCTCACCCCCGAGATCTGGCTCGACGTCCACGAGGAGGGGGGAATCTGGCTGGACCACGGGGATGGCCGAGGGCCGATCGGCTACCCCGGCATGACGCGTACGGAGATAGAGGCGCAGTTCCCTCGTGTCGCACTGCCCGACTCCATCACCGAGGCGGGGTGGTGGAACCGTCCCTTCGAGACGCGGGAGAACCTTGTGCGCCGCGCCGCCCGACTGGCGGATGACGTCCGTCGGCACATCGCGGGTCAAGAGTCGCGAATCGCCATCGTCAGCCACGGAACCCTGATCAGCCTGCTCATCCAGCATCTCTTGCTGGGGCAGTACGTACCGGACATTCGTTTCAGCAACCACAACACGGGCATCAGCCGGATCGACTTCGACGGCGACTCGGTGATGCTGCGCTACCTCAATCGAATCGACCACCTGCCCATGGACCTCGTCACGTAGCGACCGTGCGCCGTGGTGAAGTCGGCGCGCCAAGCGTGGCAGGGCAATCGCATTTGAGATTGCGGGTTTGACAACGTAGCGGGACGGGTCGAC
>JAPOYW010000428.1 GCA_026706425.1 Gammaproteobacteria bacterium | reverse complement strand
TCAAGCAGATGCTGGACGCCGGCGCGATGGGCATCGTCCTGCCGCAGGTCCGGACCGCGGACGAGGTCGCGAGGCTCGTCCGCGCCATGCGCTATCCGCCGCAGCGCGGAGCGCCGTATCCCGACCCGCCGGGCCGGCGGGGCTGGGGCCCCACTGCCGCCACCCGCGTCTGGCACGTCGACGCGCAGGAGTACGCCCGGCGGGCGGACGTCTGGCCGCTCAATCCGGACGGCGAGCTGCTCGCCATCGTCATGGTCGAGACCCGGGAGATCGTCGACGACATCGACGAGATTCTTCAGGTGCCCGGCCTGGCCGGGGTGCTGGTTGGACCCGCCGACCTCAGCCTGTCGCTCGGAGTGGGCACGCCGGCCGCCAACCCGGGCCATCCGGAGGTGCAGGCCGCCATCGAGCGCGTCGGCGCCGCGTGCAGACGACACAACCGGCTGTGCGGCATCTACTCCCGCGTGGACATCCCGGCTCGCCAGGCGCAGGGGTTCACGCTGTTCCCGATTCCACCGAATTGAGGCGTGACGCCGCCGCCGCGCCGTCACCGACGTCGCTCGGGTGGGCTACGATGCCCGGGTCGCCAGCGGGCTGCCCGGCACTCGGTGCCGCGCGTCGACGCGTTCATCGGCAGAACGTTCGCTGCGATGTCGAACGCAAGGTCGATGCGTCCGGACAGCGCGGCGCCGACGATTCCCTGCCGGGCGCCGGCCGTGGGTGGGTCCAGCGGCTCACGCGAGCTTGATGTTCTGCTCGATGACGGTCAGTGCAGCGCGGGTCAGGAACCCCGAGCGGGTGGTGCCAGCATGCCCCGCAGCACGGTCGATCATGTCGATCGCATGACCGGGGATCGACACGTTCAGCCGCACCGCCTTCCGCGGCGGGTCGATCTTCTCGAGGTCGACGTTGACGACGCCCACCACCTCTTGCGGGCCCAACTCGAGCGGCACGTCGCGAGACGGTGCCGGAAGCGGCTTCCCGTCCTCAACCAGCACGCCGAGATAGGACAGGATCGCATCCTCGGCGTTGCCGAGGGCCTCGTCCAGCGTGTCGCCGGCGGACGTGCAGCCCGGCAGGTCCGGCACCGTCACGCCGTAGTCCGTCCGCCCCGGTGCCGTCTCGAGCACGACGAGGTAACGCATCATCGGCCTCCCCATTTCCAGCCCGCCTGCCGGCAGATGTTCCGTAGCGTTCCGACCATCAGGTCCTTGCGGGGATGCGGCACGACGACGATTCCGGGCTTGGTGGGATGCGTGAACACGCGGTGGCTGCCCTTGCCCTTCCTCGGCGTCCATCCGTCGCGCTCCAGCCGCTTGATGACTTCCCCGCTGCTCACGTTTGTGTATTTTACACAATGCCGCCCTGTCCATCGAGCGGCGTGGGCGGTTCTTGACCCGGTTTCTGGGATTGCTCATGATGAACCGATCTGCGCGAGGAACCTGCTCGATGCGGTCGCTGGCGGGTCACGAGCGCCCTTCATCGTCGAAGCGCCTGGCCAGCGCGTCGCGGACGATGCTCGTGCCAGCCCGCGTCGTCCAAGAGCGCCGTCAGTCAGGCGGTCCACCGCACCGTGACCGTCTTCCGGCAATCCATGATCCCGTCCGGGTCAGCGGCAGGCTCCAGACTGCACAGTCCAGGCGGCGTCGGCACGCGCACTACGGGACCGCCGCGAGGGTGCTAGCTGACGCTGCCAGTCGGAAAACCCAAAAAAAGGGCCGGTTTCGTTGGGAAAGGGCCTGAGAGGTTGGCGCGCCCGACAGGATTCGAACCTGTGGCCTTCGGCTCCGGAGGCCGACGCTCTATCCAGCTGAGCTACGGGCGCATCGTTTAAAATCAACAACTTACGGAACCATCGGAATCACTGCCAGCCGTTTCTGCCAGCCGAATCGCGTGAGGGACCGACGCTGGCGCCCGGTCCGCACCCTCCAGACGTGCGACCGCCGCGTCATGCTTCTGCAACTGCGGCGGGGCGTAGATCATCGTCGCCTCGCGGGGTCCGTACTCGCCAGCCGCTACGAACTCATCACCTGACGAGCGGCCTGACGGGCCGGCCCCACACCGGCCGGCGCGACGAGGAACGGCGTCGGCTCGTCGAGACAGGAGTCGTCCGGCTGCGGGCGGACCATCTGCGCTGGCCACATGCCGGCCAGTGCCTTGAGTCGTAAGCGTACTACGGTTCGGGACCCCCGCGTCAATGCGGCAGCACGTTCGCCGATGTGTTTGCTGGGTCGAGACCAGCGTGGCCGTTGCGGCGCGAACCGGACGAGCTCAACGAACTCTGCGGTCGCGGTGGCCCCGATTCTGCGGTCAGGCCGAAAGGGATCGGTTTGCCAGCGACGCGAACCTGAGAAGCAGGCGATGGCGGCCACCATCGTGCCGCATGGTCGCGAGCGGCACGGCGGATCGGGTCGTGAGCAGAGCGAGACACCGGGGATCTCAGCACACGGCTTCGTCGGCTGTTCGCCCTCGCAAGCCGCAGGCGTTGGGATCCGTTCTGGCGAGGAGCAAGACAGGGCCTCCCGCGGCCTCCAAGCCCCCGCTTCGGGAGTTCTTCGCCCACGGAACGGCCGCCTCGTCCGCGGCAGCGCCGGGCGGGTCCGGAGGTCCGCCGGCAAGAGTCGACGCGCTCGCCGCGACCCTCGGCTGCCTAGGTCGCACCGGCGGCGTCGCGGCCGTCGAGGTTGCCACGGCCGCGCCCGCCGGCGGCGGCGAGCCGGACTAGGCGTGGGGGCACAGGCGCGTCGGCCGGCGGTCGACGTCCCGGCCAACCGTCGACCGCGCGAACCCATTCACGCCGCCTCCAGCCGGCCCGGCCGCCGCCTGGCGCTGAAAACCTCGATCGCGTCCGCCTGGGCCTCGGTAGCCCCGAACGGGGGCAGAGGTCTGCCGGCCAACCTCGCCGAGCTCACCGCGCCGCCTGGGTCCTCGCGCTGGGCCGCCGGCATCGTGAGACCGTCGAGGTCGCAGCGGCCGCGCCCCCAGCGGCGTCGAGACGGAGGAGGACGCACAACCGGCATCGAGGTGGCGTTCGACCGAACGGACCACGCCTTGGCGTCTTCGCGCTTGGCCCAGGCGCTCGGGAGCGATCTACCTACCAGCGGTTCGACGCGCTGGTGGGTCGTGGAGCCGGTGGTGGGCCGAGAGGTGGCGCTCGTCACAAGGGAACGCTGGGCCGACACCCGCGAGACTCCTCGGGCCGACCGGGTACCACTTGACCCCGCAGGCTCCGCTTGGCCATGATCGAACGATACGTTCCAGGTGACGAGGATAGGCGTCTGGGTGAACGCGCTCTGTGGAGACAGCTAATGACACAACATGGCAGGTTCCGACGCACAATTGCTTTGTTTCGGCGCCGCCTCCAAAGGCGCAGGCCCGCGGACAACGCACCTGACACCGACAGCCCATCTGACGGTCCCGCGTCGCGGAACGCCGGGATTCGAGGCGTGGGCGCCGCGTTTGTCGCGCTAGGTGGAGTCGGTGGAATCGTCGCCGCGCTCAACTACTATTCCGCCAACCGTGATTTGATCAGCCTCTATGCGACGATGAACAGCGACTCTCTGTACAAGATCGAGCAGGACAACAGTCGCTCTCGGATTGCCATCATGCCCCTGGAGGACCTCGCACGAGAGCTACAGCAGCGCCCATCTAGCCCCGCCGCCGTAGCAGACCTTACCTTCGAAATAACCAATCTAGGTTCGCGGCCGATTAGCGCTCATGACCTGACCCTCGAGCTCGATATTACGCCGCTTGTCAGCCGGCGCCTCATCGTTGTTTCCAAAGGCGACGCCTTGACCGAGGAAGAACTGACGTCACACGACCTAAACGTCAAGGTAGTGCAAACGCAAGGGAGGATCCTGACCCTTGAAGTTCTCGGCACCGACCCGCTCGCGCACACGATAGACCGCCTACAATCCGCTCTCGAAGGCCGCATAGACCATGTGGCGCCAGACGTGCCAGGTACTACACACAGCGAACCGTTCTTAAGTACGGAGATCGTCACCCACGTACTGTCGCCGGAGACGCATCGCTATGGGATTTCCGTTGACCACCAAGTGACGCCCAAGGACACGGTGCGGGTACCCGTTCAGTTCGGCGCAGCGACATCCATTGAAGGTGCCGGGCGCATTCTGCTACGGTACAACTCCACATCTGACATCGTCCTTACGCAGCACTTTACGATCCAGATCACACCCGCACCACAAAGCCGCGTCACCACGGAGTGACTAGATGCCAAAAAGTAACGACGTTCCGATGTGGGAGGCGCGACCTAATGTTGGAGGGCAACTATCGTTATCGCTAATGGTGCCCCTCTTTGTGCTAGTGTTGACCCCGGAGATTGCAGCGCAAGAAGCGCCCGATACACCCGATCTTCTGGGAGAGCTGCACTCCGTTGCCGTACCGGTCACGTCGCCTGTACCCGGTGCCTTCACGGGCTTAGTTGTAGATGAGGTAACGCGAGAGTTCCTGGTCCCGACCTACCCGTCACTCGCTGGCCATCTTTTGGAGGCCGAGCAGGCAGTCGCCGAAGCTGGTGGCATGCCAGATGGCAGTAACCTATCGGCGCCGCGCAATTTTCGTCCGTATCCGATTCGCGAGACTTCGATCTATGCCAGTCGCGTCATCGCTATTCTCGATAGCGGGGTGCGCTCAGACCATCCCTTGCTGCACGGCCGATTACACGACGTGGTTGACTTTACGAATGAAGGTGTTGACGATACGTGTGGTCATGGAACAGTACAAGCCTTGCGGCACGCCTTGTTTGAGCCACGGGCACAGTTTTTGATACTAAAGGTCGCGGGGAGGTCATGCAGGCCTACCCTCGGGACAATCCTTAGTGCGCTCGAGTACTTACGGTCCAGAAAAGACGTCGGCGGTGTCTATTTCGCCGGTGGCATTAACACCGATGAATACGAAGCCGCTCAGATAGCATGCCATCTCGCGGACGAGTTGGTCCGTGAGAATGACCTGCGTAACAAGTTCTTTGCAACTATAGGAAACACCGACCGTTCTGCAAAGTGGTGTCCCGCCGCCGCGGAAGAAGTCGTGGGTGTCCAAGTCGTTGACCTGGAGACATACGCCAAACCGACGGGTGCAGCTGGAGGCTTCGCCGTTCCGCAAATCGGAACCAATACCAGTTTTCCCGACGTGACTCCGATGCGGATCCCGGAATTCTATGCCGAGTATACGCGAGTGTTCTTGTATTCGCAACTTGAGTCGTTGCGCTTCATGGAACCCTTTGCACGAAGGGCGCTCGAGTACGAAGAGAGCATGGAAGATGCGGTACGCCTACTGGCTAAGATATCGGTTCAACAGGGGGATGGTAGCCGGGCTGCCGGAATTCTCGAGGATGCGCTACGACGACGGCCTGGCTCAGCCACCCTAACGGCAGAACTAGCGGTAGTTTATGCCACTATTGGCCGTACCGGTGAAGCTGGTCCGCTTTATGACCGCGCCTTTAGAATGCTTACGGTCGATGACACCGTTAAGGGGGACGAGAGATTTCGCGCCAACCTTCTGTTCGAGCACGGATTGTATTTGGAAGTGATAGGCGAAGATGCGGCGCGGGTCATGGAGCAGTTGGTACGTGCCGCAGAACTGGATCCGGCTCGTATAGGAGCGCTGAGCGCCTATGGAGGAAGGCGCTTTTATAGAGATGCATGTGACGACACGATAGACGTCAATTATCACGTGCTGCGGCTTGACCCAACCTTTGCGCCCGCTTGGCACAATATCGCTATCAGCCATGCTCTCGCAGGCCGGACTCGCGACGCTTTGCACGCTCTAGATCAAGCTAGCACAATGCGTGATACCTTCAACAGTGGATCGGAAATGGCTGATCTGGGGCACCTTCGGAACACGATCATGCATGGTAGCAGTGTGGAACGGCAAGTGCGCTTGAGGTACGTGTTTGCGAACGGGCGCGAGCATGCCGCGGAGCTTGTGGACATTCGCAGGTTGCTGGCCGGATCGACGGAGGATGCTGAATTGGCACTGCAACGCTCGGGCACGCAGAAGTTGGAGGCTATCGCGCGAAGTGCAGTGATGTGGTCGGAACAACTACTGGAAGAGGGGCCGTCAGAGTTCTTGGCCGAGGTCGTAGCGCTCATGGGCACGTTAGGGGCAGTGCTAGAGCCGGGTGGAACCCTCAGGTTGCGCGCGGAGGTAAGCAGGCAAGTTGGGAAGCTGTATCGGCGTCTCGGGGAATACGACGAGGCGGAATCGTGGTTTCGGACGGAGGCGGAGTTGCTGAGGACGGTATCGGTACGAGAGAGAGAGACCGCGTTGCTTCATGCAGCGTTGTGCGCCCTGGCCGCAGGTTATTGGGAGCGAAGCTCGGCACTGCTGGGCGAGGCTATGCAAACGTCTTTCGAGATCGCGGAAGCACCCGAAGTTGGACCCTACACTACCGCAATGGTGTCCGAGCTCATGGCAGCACAGGCGTGGGTGGCAATGATGGAGGGCGACTTCCGGGAGGCCGATCGGCTTGCGTACAGTGCGTACATAAAGGACAAGGAATCCAGTTTTAACCTGTTGACTATGGCCGCAGTAAGGATTCGGACCGACCAGGAGATTGACGCCGATCATGCATTGGCGAACGTACTAAACGGTGCTCGGAACAGCGGTGCGGAGTTAGCACGCGTATTTGGGATGCTCTACGACTATCCGTTCTTGAACGTGACATACAGGAATGGTGAGACGGCATTTAGTGTGCTGCGAACACGGGAACGGGCGCTTTTGTCACGTGCGGTTGAGCTGGTGCCGACGGCGAGATTTGATTTGAGTCTAGTTGTAGATCGGCGTACGGGGCGGTGGCGGTATCCCTTCGGGCAATGCCGGGCGAGGGCGCCGGAAGAGAGAGCGGGGGTTACGGCGGTGCTAGGTACAGGGCTTGTTGGCGAGCACCCATGCTTGGCGGGACGGATTGTGGATTCAGTTGACATTACGGGTGGTGGCTTGGAAGACGAGAATGGTGCCACGACGGTTCTGGCGTTGGCGACGGTAGCGGCGGACACGACTGTGGGAGCACTGCGCAACATCAGGGTGCTGGATGGTTCCGGTTATGGTTCCGTGGAGGCGCTAATTGAAGGGTTTGCGGAAATTATCGGCTCCGACACCGCGATGGTGCTGACACATCTGGAGACGAGCTTCGAAGATAGCCACCTTAGAGGCTTGGTCGTACGAGCAGGCCTGAAGACAAGAATTGTCACTGCGGCGCCTTCGGAGAATGGTGGCAGAGTTTTTCCGTACTCTGTCGCCGGAGATGTGGTCATCGTCTCGCAGTGAGCGGTTGAAGGCGGTCAATTGTGACGCAGCCGGTCATAGTGACCAGCACTCTCGGGCTTCGGCGCTTGGGGGAGCGGCTGGCGTATTCGGTTTCCCCGCGTCCGAGAGCGGTTCTCGCCGGCGAAATGTGACCGAAAATGGACATGTGGCTCACTGTGTTCCGGATGGTTGTGGCGGCGAGGAGGTGTGCCTGACGAAAGATTGTCCGGATTGGCGGGGCAATGCCGCGAGGCGCCATCGGTTGTCACGCCCGACGCCCGCTGGCAGCTCGGGGGCGTCGAGTACCAACAGGTTGAGATCGCAGACCTGCTCGAGGATGGGATGGTGGTGCGCCTTCCCCACGGCCGCATCGGCCTCCTTGTCGACGAACGAGACCTGGAGGCCAAGCCGGACGTGGAGCATACCCATCGTGAGGATGTTCGGGCCGGGCCGACCGGGGTGGCCGTGTCACGTTGACGCCGCCGTAGGTGGTTGTCGACGTCAGCGCGGTCCGGGAGCCTACGACCGGTTGCCCCCGGGTCGCAGGGGATCGTCAGGGTCAAGTCGGCGCGGCTGTGCTCATGTCGGTGGTGTGGACGACCGGCTGCGCGGCGCGGCTCCTGGTGGTTGACGCGACGGTTGGACAGGTTGTAGGACGCGAGTCGTAGGGCGTAGTTGATCGGCTCGGAGGACGGTCTATCCATCTGAGGTGTGCGTGCGGCCGTTAGAATCAGTAACTTACCGAACTCTGCCGAAAAGTGGCTGCCGGCTCTGCCAGCCGAATCCCGTGCGGATCCGGCGCCGGCGAGCGGTCCGCACGCTCCAAACGCCCGATCGCGTCGGCGTGCTTCTGCAACTGCGGCGGGGCGTAGATCATCGTCGTCTCGGGGTCCGTGTGCCCGTAGAGATCCTGGATGTCAGCCACGTCCGATCCCGTTCGTCGAAGTCCCGTCGCGAACGAATGCCGAATCTGATACACGGTGAACGGTGGACGACCCGCCTTCCGGGCCGCCCGCTCCAGCGCCTTGTTCGCACTCGGGCACGACCAGCGTCCGTATGCCCGGGCGTCGGTGAATTCGCGCGCCGCCTTCAGCCCTTCGCCGACCAGCGGGATCGCCGCCAGCCGTCCTCCCTTCCCGCGTGGCACGACGACGAACGGCGTCGGCTCGTTGAGGCGGAAGTCGTCCGGCTGCAGACGGGCCATTTGCGACGGCCGCATGCCCGTCCAGTGCATGAGCCGTAAGCGTACTACGGTTTTGGACCCGGGCGTCAATTGTGCCAGCACGTCCGCGATGTGCGTGCGCTCGATCCACCGCGGCTTCGGTGGCGGGGGCGCGAACCGTACGAGATCCACGAATTCGGCTGCGGCGCGGCGGCCATACAGGGTCTTGACGAGGTTCGTGAGCGCGTCGCGCCGATGGTTGCAGGCGGACGCGGACCGCGTCTCGCGCCACTGACGCAGCTGGTCATTGAGGGCGGCGGTGTGCTGGGGCAGTTCCAGGGTGCGGATGTGGCCGAAGCACGCGGTCCAGAGATCGATGTGGTGCCGCCGGTCCGCAATACTCACCAGTTCGCCGCCCACCTGGTGGAGATACCGCGCGGCATCGTGAGCCAGGGTGTGCCGCTCGCCGGCCGGCACGGTCCGCAGGCTGGCGCGCAGCTCGTCCCGCTTCGCCCGGATGGTCTTGAGCGGCGTGCCGGCGGGGAAGCGGATCTCGCGCTGGACGCCGTTGACCTTGACGGTGGCGGCGAGCCCGTGCCGGTCGCGGTAGATGCCCTCGGCGACGCGGACACGGCGGCGGCCGGCCGGCTTGGCGGGTTCCGCCTTCCGGGTTCGGCGCTTCGGCGCCGTGGCATCGGCTTGGGTGGCGGTCTCGGTCATGGTCGGCTCCTTCATACGAACGTCCTTGCGGCCCACTTGACTTCGCCGACGATCTCGGCGTCGGGCGGCCAGGGTTTCGTAGGCCAGACGTCCTTGTTGGGGTTGTCGCTGACGATCTGCCAAGCACCCGCGGTGTCCCGGCCGGCGCGCTTGACGACGAGGCCGTCAGCGGTCCGGATCACGAATATGCGCCCCGTGCGCCGGCGGCGGGCGGCGAGGTTGACGAGGATCGAGCAGCCGTCGGCCAGCGTCGGCTCCATCGACTCGCCGGAGACCTGTATCACCCGGCAGTTGCGGGCGACGAGGCCGTGGCGGGCGAGCCACGCCCGGCGGAACTTCACGCGCCCGGTCACCCGTTCCTGCTCGACGACGGCGCCGTCGCCGGCGGCCGAGGCCAGCTCGGAGACGCCGACGTAGTCGCCGTCCTCGAAGGCCGCGACGCGCGCGGCCGGGTCCTCGATGCCCGTCGCTGCCGTGGCGGCGGCCAGCTCGCGGGCGAGCTCGGCGGCGGGCCGCAGGTCGTCGG
>JAPOYW010000023.1:7119-9699 GCA_026706425.1 Gammaproteobacteria bacterium | reverse complement strand
GTAGATGTCGATGAACGCCAGGTAGTCGAGTTGCTGCAGGATGAAGTGGCTCGGGTCGTACAGGATGTTGGCGCGCGGATGGCCGTCCACCTCGTCGAGGAAACGCTCGAAGGTGATGCCGTCGTGCAGATCCTCGCCCGGATGGATCTCGTAGCAGCAGTCGACGCCGGAGTCCTCGAACACGTCGAGGATCGGCCGCCAGCGCGCCGCGAGTTCCTTGAAGCCGGTGTTCACCAGTCCCGCCGGGCGCTGCGGCCACGGGTACATCATGGGCCAGAGCAATGCGCCCGAGAACGTGACGTGCGCCGAGAGGCCCAGGTTGGCGCTGGCCTTCGCGGCAAGCTTGCACTGCTCGATGGCCCACTCGGTGCGTTCCGCCGGCTTGCCGTGGAGTTCGGCGGGCGCGAAACCGTCGAAGAGGCGGTCGTACGCCGGATGCACAGCGACCAACTGGCCTTCGAGGTGGGTGGACAGTTCCGTGATCTCCACGCCGCAGTCGCGCACCCGTCCAGACAACTCGTCGCAATAGTCCTTGCTCTCGGCGGCCTTGGCGACGTCGATGAAGGCCGGATTGCCGATGGGAACCTGGATGCCCACGAACCCGAGGTTCGCGGCCCACTTGGCCATGGACTCGATATTGTCGAAGGGATCCTCGTCGGCCATGAACTGGGCCAGGAAGATCGCCGGTCCTTTCAGTGTCTTCATCTCGTTTCCTCTCGTAGCGGCTAGTCTTTGAACACAAGCCATCGGGCGCCGGCCTGGGCACTCTCGACCACGGTGTCGATGAACGCCATGCCGCGAACGCCGTCGGCGATGGTCGGGAAGTCCAGGTTCTCCTCCGTCGGCTGCCGCCCTGCCCGCTTCGCCACCAGGGTGTCGGCGAAGTTGCGGTAGAGCAGTGCGAACGCCTCGAGGAAACCCTCGGGATGGCCAGCGGGCAAACGCGTTGCCCCGGCGGCGGCGGCGCTGACGCCCGGGCCGCCGGTGCGGCGAACCTCGTAGGGGCGGTCCGGCCAGCGTACGACCAGCGAGTTGGGTTCCATCTGCGACCATTCGAGACCACCGGACTCGCCGTACACCCGAAGTTTCAGGCCGTTCTCCTCGCCCACGGAGATCTGGCTGGCGAACAGGACGCCCTTGGCGCCGTTGTCGAAACGCAGCAGGACGTTGCCGTCGTCCTCGAGTTGGCGGCCCGGCACGAAGGTCGTGAGGTCCGCGCATAGCGACTCGATCGCGAGGCCGGTGACGTACTCCACCAGGTTCTCGCCGTGCGTGCCGATATCCCCCATGCAGCCCGCCGCGCCGGACCGGGCGGGATCGGTGCGCCACTCGGCCTGCTTGTTGCCCTCGCCTTCCAGCCGTTCGGAAAGCCAGCCCTGGATGTACTCCACCACCACCCGGCGGATGTTGCCGAAAGCGCCGGTGCGAACGAGGTGCCGGGCTTCCTTGACCATGGGGTAGCCCGCGTAGTTGTGCGTGAGGCCGAACACGAGCCCGGTCTCGTCGACAAGCGCGGCAAGTTCCTTGGCCTCGTCCAGATCGAACGTGGCGGGCTTGTCCGACATGACGTGAAAGCCCGCATCGAGCGCCGCCTTGGCGATCGGAAAGTGGGTGTGGTTCGGCGTTGCGATGACCACGAAGTCCATGCGGTCGCCCTCGGGTCGCACCGCCTCGGCCGCGATCAGTTCCGCATAGGTGCCGTAGCTCCGATCGGGGTCGATCCCGTACAGCGCCGCACCCGCCGCGCGGCTCTTCGCCGGGTCGCTCGAGAAGGCTCCGCAAGTGATGGATATCCGGCCATCGAGTTCCGCCGCCATGCGGTGCACGGCGCCAATGAACGCGCCCTCGCCGCCACCGACCAAACCCATCTGGAGTTTCGCCATGGGTCGTCCCTTCCCGATTCCTGATGGGCATTGAACGGTGACGGCCGCACCGAGGTCAATACCGTCGTGGGACCGGATGCGTGGCTGCGGGGGGCGCAGTACGATTGGAGACAACGAAAACATGGAGGGCGCGATGACGATTATCGGCTCCGTATCGAGTGTGCCGGCGGCATGGCCCACCGACGACACCATCCGCTTGGCGGCAACCGTGGCGATCCGGCTTGCCGGCGCACTGACGGTGTTTTGCCGGCCTCATTCTCACGACACAGGCGCTCGTCGCCGCCAGTTCGATGATCACCATGATCTACTGGCAGGGAACGGAGTCGCTGTCGAACGTGGACCTGAACATGGGGCCCTTGGGCGGGATGACCGTCTTCTCGACGTTGGGCTCCGCGCTGGTCGTCGTGGTCTGGGGCGCGCTGCTCACTGCCTTGGCTCGACCACTGGGCCGGTTTGTGGTCCGGGACCGTTAGAACCTCGGCCAGAAGTGTTCCGAAAACCGGGCGTCGATGTATGCTCGCATCGACACCGTCCCCGGGATCGCCGATGAAGCCGATTTCAGTGCAACTCTATTCGTTGCGACAAGCGTCTCAGCACGATTTCGACGCCGTTCTCGAACGACTCGCCGCCATCGGCTACCAAGGCGTCGAGCCTTTCAACCTGTTCGGCAAGACCCCGGAATCGTTCAAAGCGCAGG
>JAPOYW010000023.1:0-7092 GCA_026706425.1 Gammaproteobacteria bacterium | reverse complement strand
TGGTGGTCTCGTCGTCCCACCATCCCTGGGCGAACCGCGCCGATACCAGCGAAGTTGTCGACACCGTGAGTGCCTTGGGCTTGACGCGGGCAGCGGGCGGCTTCGGCGCGGACGACTTCGCCGATCTGGACGCCGTGAAACGTACCGCCGACACCGTCAACTCACTGATCGACGCGCTTTCCCCGCAGGGCTTGAGCCTGTTCCTGCACAACCACTGGTGGGAGTTCGCCGAAGTCGAAGGCAAGCTCGGCTATCACTGGATCGCGGAACTCTGTCCGAAGGTGGAGTTCGAGGTGGATACCTACTGGGCGGCGAATTTCGGGGCCGTGGACGTCGTCGCCGAAGTCGCCCGGGTCAAGGATCGCGTGCCCCTCCTGCACATCAAGGACGGCCCCCTGGAGCAGGGCCAGGCCCATGTGGCCCTCGGCGACGGCAAGATGGACATCGCCGGGATCATCGACGCGGCGGATCCGGATGTCCTGGAGTGGAACGTCGTCGAACTCGACGACTGCGACACGGACATGATGACCGCCGTCGAGCGGAGCTACCGCTTTCTCGCCGGGCTCGGCGGAGCCTAGGCGGGCTGATCGAACAGGCGAGTTCCCAATGGCCAAGTGGATCGGATTCTTCGCCGGCGGTTGCGCGATCGGCGTTGTGACGTTCCTGGTCGTCACGTCGTTCCCCGGCGGCGAGAATCGGGACGCGGTTGTGCCGGCTTCTCCGACGGAGACCACTGCCGTCGGCCAGACTGCCGATCACGACGAGGCCGGCACGGGGACATACACTTCCCTCGCCGACATCTGGCATGGCGGGAGCGACTTCCAGCGCACGGCTGCGCTCTACGACAGCCTTCTCGACGCCGATTCGGGAGAGGTCGAACGACTGCTCCAGGAAGCCGGTTGGCTGCGTCTGCAGAGGGAGCGCCGGTTCGCCAAGGCGATCATCTACAAGCGCTACGCGGAGCTTGATCCAGCGGCAGCCGTAGCGCGTATCGTCGCCCGTGGCGCCGAGGAGGAGAGATTCCTAAGCACGGTGTTCGCCGCCTGGGCGCAGTTGGACATCGACGCGGCCATCCAAGGCGCGGACGCGCTGGAGTTCCCGGCAAAACGTCACGCCGGAATCGCCATCCTGTCGGTCGGAGAGGACCTGGGAGTCACCCGTCAACGCGAGATCGCCAAGCAGTTCTTCGCGGAGCACGTCCTGACACGCGCCCTCGATACTTCGCAGGCCGAATTCGATGCCGAGGACGCGTGGCTAGCCGCCGTCGCCATGACTCCGGGTGCCGAACGAACCCAAGCCGCATGGCGCGCCTTGAGTGTGTGGATCGACAGGTCGCCCGAAGAGGCGCTGAGGGCGGTAGACGACTTCCCGGAACCGCGGGTGCGGGACACCTGGCGCATGAACCTGGTACGCATGTGGGCCAAAGCAGATGTCCATGCGGCCGTCGATTGGTCGCGCGCGCAACCGTCCTCCCGTCAGCGTTCGGACCTACTCGCCCAGGCTGCAGACGTACTGGCATCGGTCTCGCCCTTGGAAGCGCTGCAGATTGCGGCCGACCTCGAACCCCACAAGCGTCGACAGGTCAGCAACAAGGCGTTCCAGGCCTGGGGACGGGACGACCCCGCCGGCGCATTGGCCGCGCTGGAAGACCTCGCTCCGGAACAGTCCATCGGCGCGATCCGGCGCGGGCTCGTCGCGGCCTGGTCCGGCGTGGACCCGGAGGGGGCGTTCGGCTGGGCCGTGTCGCAGCCGCGCTCGCAGGACTACGAGTGGCTCATTGAGACGCCGCTGCAGGTACTCGCCCAGACGTCGCCGCACAGGGCCATGGCCCTCGTCGACGAACTCGATGACGACACGCGTCGCAACATCACCGGGGGGATTCTTCAGGTCTGGTCGGAAGCCGATCCGCAGGCCGCTGCCGCCTGGATCGACGCGGGGTCCCTCTTCGAGCGGGATGCCGTCCGGGCGGTGGTCGTCAACTACGCCATGCTCGATGCCGAGGCGGCCTACGACTGGGTGACCACGCTTCCCTCGGACGTCCAACGTTCAACGATTCCGGACTTGATGCGTACGGTCGTCGACGACTCTGTGCCGATTGCCCGGCGGCTCCTCGAACGCATCGACGACCGAACGGCACGCCGGAACGCGGCCGGGCCCCTAGTCGCCCGGTGGGTTCAGTCCGACCCCGACGCCGCCGTGCAGTGGATCGCCGACCAGGAGGAGGACTCCCGGACGCGCTCCTGGCTATATTCCACCGCATTCCAGAATTGGAGCCGCTTCGACCGGGAGGGAGCCATTGCGGCAGCCCGGAACCTCCCCACGGCCACCAGGAACGACGCGACGATGGCCATGATGACACAGGCGATGTTCGCAAAGGACACCGAGTTCGTTGAACGCCTGTTCGGGGACCTACAAGGGCGCCAAAGCCGGCGCAACGCAGCCCGGATGATCGTGCGATACCTACAGGATGTCGATCCCGATCTGGCGGACACATACCGGGAGTTGGCCCGGTAGTTTCCCTGCCGATCCACTTGAGACGCCGATCAAATGACCGAACGCCTATTCGACTTCGCCGTTGGCCGGACGAACCCCGAGACCGTTCCGGTCGCCCGGTTGCAGCGTGCGGCGCACGAGGCCATCGCCAACGAATACGTCGAGCTGACCGACTACCACGGCAAACTCGGCCATCCCGGCCTGCGCGCCGCCATGGCACGCCGGGAGTCGGAACGCGAAGGCGTAGCCGTGGACCCCGATCACCTGTCGCTGATGAACGGTTCCATGCAGGCCGTCACCCTGGTCGCCGAGGCGCTGACGCAGCCGGGCGATGCGGTGATCTGCGAGGAGTTCACCTACTCCGGAACCATCGCCGCCTACCGCGCGCTTGGCATCGACATGGTCGGCCTCCCCGTGGATACGCATGGCATGCGCGTCGACCTTCTCGAAGCCAAGCTCGACGAACTCGGCGAGGCGCGCAAGCCGAAGTTCATCTACGCGCTCACCACCTACCAGAATCCGACGGGCATCAACATGTCCGTCGACCGTCGTCGTTTGCTCATCGGCATCGCCCGGCGGCACGATATTCCGGTTGTCGAGGACAACTGCTACGGCGATGTCCACTTCGACGGCGACAAGCCGCCTTCCCTGTATGCCCTATCGGACTGGGACGGGATCATCTACATGTGCTCGCTGTCGAAGATCCTGGGACCGGGGTTGCGGCTGGGTTATCTCTACGCCAAGCCGCCATTGCTCGATACGATCCTCGCGCGGCGCCACGATGCAGGCGGCAACTACCTCGCCGCCGCCGTGGTGGCGGAGCTTTACAAGGATGGCGTGTGGGAGATCACCGAGGAACTGAACGAAGCGCTCAAGGTGAAGAAGAACCTCGCGGTGGACGGATTGGCGGAGGCTGGATCCGACGTCTGCGTGACTTCAGACCCGCCCGGCGGCCTGTTCGTCTGGGTCCGGTTTCCGGACGATGTCGACCAGAACAAGCTGCTCCGGCTCACCGCAGAGCGCAACTTCCGCTACGCTGCCGGCGCGAACTTCCACATCCACGGGGACCCGGTACCTTACCTACGGCTCGCATTCGGTCACGTCCCGGACGACGTCATCCGCGACGGCATGCCCGTGCTAGCCCAGTGCCTGCGGGAGGCGCGTACCAGCAACGAGCCAAAGAGCTTCACGAGCCTGTTCCACTGACCGCACTGGGACGGCATGGTTCCGGCGGATCAAGCGAGGGGGCGACAAACGCCGCCGGCGCGCCGACCCAACCAGGCGCGACTTGTCCTGGCTCATCATGAACCCGTTGACTTCCGGGTCCTGAGGTCGGCCAGGTAGATTCCCTCGCCGCCTCGGTCTTCGGGTCCGAACGGACAACGCCACCGCCCCGCACGACGGCAGCACAGGCCGCGTTGATTTCCCGGACGGTGAATGAAAGTCCCGTCGGCCGGAGCTCTTCCGTGCTAACCACAGGTCCGCCAGCGGGTTTCGCACTGCTTGTCCTGGCCTTCCCGAGATTCGTTGACATGGATGTGCCATCCTCAATACCATTTCGGCATGATTGTTACCATTGACAACGCCGGGCGCCTCGTCGTGCCCAAATCGCTCCGGGAACAGTTCAACCTGACACCAGGTTGCGATTTGGAGATCGAGCCCCTCGGCGACGGTATCCGCCTACGGCGGGCCGCCACGGAACCCGCCCTCGTTCGCAAGAAGGGCATCTTGGTTCATCACGGGACCACACGCAACGCGCTAGACATCGGCGACTTCGTCCGCGCCGAACGCAACGCTCGACACGCCCGAGTCGCCCGCGACGCTGACACTGGCTGAAGTTGCGAACACTGTTCGATACTTCCGTCCTGGTCGCGGCACTGGTGGACCAACTCGGGAATCACGAGGCCGCCTTCCGTGCGCTGCAGCGGTACACGAGCGGGGAGAACGATGGGTTTTGCTCGACGCATACGCTCGCGGAGTGTTACGCGACGATGACGGCACTCCCCGTCGCACGACGCGTCTCGCCCGAGGAGGCGCGCCTGCTGATCGAAGACACGGTCGTTGACCGCCTTGCGGTTGTATCGCTCGCCGCCAACGACTACCGCGCCGTCCTTGGCGATGTCGCCGCGCTCGGCCTTTCGAGTGGCGCGATCTACGACGCCCTTCACGCCCACTGCGCCCGCAAGGAACACGTCGACCAGATTCTCACCTACAACCTTGTGGACTTCGAGCGGTTCGAACTCGATGGGATCCCGGTTGCGGCACCGTGACGCACTTCGGGTGACGGTCGAGTAGCGACGCCAGGGGATCAATTCGGACGTTCCTACGCCGTTCGCCGTTGACTCTCCCCCGTTCACAGCCTAGGTTCGCGTTACGCAGGACTAGGTCGCGAACCTCCGCACCCGGGAAAGTCATGATCAAATCCATCGGAACACTCGCCTCAGGCGTTGCCCTCGGTGTGGGTGGCGTGCTGCTGGTGCAGCTTGTCTTGCACGAAGAACCCGCGCCGGCTCCGCAACCCCTGGTCACGTTTCCGCCGACACCGGTGCCGGCCGGCACGGAGTCCTCGACGCCGGATGCCGTCTCGCTGGCGCAGATCCAAGAGGCGGCTTACGGGTTCGAACGCAACGCCGCGCTTTACGACCTGCTGCGATCTGCCGACATCGATCGCATCGAGGCTCTGCTCGAGGAGGCCGACGCCGCCAACCTGGCTTGGACGAAGTGGCCCATCCACTCGCGCTACGTTGACCTCGCGCCGCGAGCTGCACTCAATTACCTCGTGTCGAAGTATGCCGACGAGGCATCCCCGGTCTCCACCGCGCTCTTTGCGTGGGCACAAAAGGACCTCGATGCGGCCCTGGCATTCGCCGAGACCCTTGACCAGCCACTGCGAGCCCAAGCGGGGAAGAACCTCCTCTATACGCTTCCCAACCTGAGCGACGACCGCCAGGACGAGATCGCCAGGCGGACATCGGCCGAGAACGAATTGACGCGGATAAGAGCAGCCGCCCAAGCGGCGTCGGATCCCGCGAACGCCTGGCGGAAAGCACTGGAGATGGACACGGGCGAACCACGGACCCAAACCCTTTGGGCCGTTGCCTGGAGGTGGTTCGACCAGAATCCGTCAGCGGCGCTCTCGGCCGTGAACTCGGTTGGAGACACCAGCCAACGCGACTCGTGGCAAACACGGTTGTTGGATCGTTGGATCGGGACCGACCGGGAAGCGGCACTGCAGTGGGCGGTGTCGCAGCCCTCTTCCGCGAAACGCACCTCGCTGATCGCCAAGGTCGCGGCGGATGCAGCCAAGGATTCGCCCGCCGAGATGCTTGTGTTGGCCGGGACGCTCGACACGAAGGCGAGGCGCGAGGTCGCCCGGCGGGTACTGGCGATCTGGGCGAAGTCCGAACCACGAGCAGCTCTCGCAGCCCTTGAGGAGATGGATGACCGGCGGTTCAAGCAAACGACCGGTCACTCGTTGGTCCACGAGTGGGCGCAATCCGACCCGATGGCGGTATTCGAGTGGGCTCGGACCCGTCCCGCCTCGGAGAGCCGCACGCAGGCGCTGTCGACCGCGTTGCGCAATGTCGCGCAGTCCGACCCGGCCCAAGCCCTGGCTCTTGCGGAGGATCTCGACAAGGGTGCCCGGTCGAACGCCATCGACAGTGTTCTGCGACAGTGGGGACGCGACGATCCCCGCGCGGCTGCCGCCTGGCTGGACGCCTCGCCGCGCGAATCGCCCGGCGCCGTCGCCGCCATCATCGGCGAATATGCCCAGCTCGATGCCGAGGAAGCGGTGGACTGGCTGCTGTCGCAGCCGGCCGATGCGCAGCGCCTCGGGGTTTCGGCGATCGTTTGGCCCCTCTCCGAGGAGTCACCGGAGGTTGCGCTCGAACTAATCGAACGTCTCGACGATCCCACGACGGCGATGATTGCCGGACCGCAGCTCATGTCCCGTTGGGTTGTGGACGATCCCCGCGCCGCGGTCCGGGCCATTGCGCGAATCGGCGCCGACGCGCGTCCGACCCTGTATACGAGCGCCTTCAGCACATGGTCCCGTCACGACCCCGAAAGTGCCAACGCATTCATTGGCCAGACCCCCGCGTCGGGTCGCGATGCGGCGATCCAGGGCGTGATGCAGCATGCCCTTTCCGATGGAGATGTCGAATCGGCCGAAGACCTGTTCGACCGCATCGTCGACGACGAGTCACGGAAAGCGGCGGCAACGATGATGTACTTTCACTTCAGTGGGTCGGATCCGGAGCGTGCAGAGCGCTATCGCGAAATGTCGGGTATGACCGTCGCCGAAGACGGCTCGCTCATCTTCCGCGTTCCAGCCCAGGGGTTTTGAACGACCGTCCATCGCCGACCCCGTTCCCGCCAGAGGCGGGGCGTCTCGGGCCGAGTCGCGACGGTCAATGCGAACCATCACCCGTCGAAGGCGCGTTGCCTTGCCCGTTCCATGTTCGTTGACTTGGCAACAACCAAGGTCTAGGTTCCGGCTAGACATCCGCATCGGGGGGATGCGACATGGACCACACTGTATGAAAAGCACGCTCCTTCTCACTTCTCGCAACTGCCGGTGCCTTCGCCAGGCTCCTC
>JAPOYW010000347.1 GCA_026706425.1 Gammaproteobacteria bacterium | reverse complement strand
ACCCGTGGGCGTCGCGACCACTACGGATGCCGACGGCGTCAAGCGGGCGCAGGCCGAACTCGGCCAGGAGGGCGCTTCCGCGCTCGCCGACGGACTCCTTGGCCGGATGTCCCGAGCGCTGTACGAACTCGGGGTACGGAAGTTCGTGGTGGCCGGCGGCGAGACATCCGGGTCGGTGATAAGGTCGTTGGACATCGAGAGTCTCGAGGTCGGGGCGTACGACGATCTGCAGGGCGGCTACTGTCACCGGGCCGGCGACGACCCGATGTCGCTGGTCGTCAAGTCGGGCAGCGCCGGCGAGGACGACTTCATTGACATCGCCTTGGAACGGATGCGGATGGCGGACGCCGCATCCGGTTGATCGAAGGGGGAGCCATGGCCGACACTACCGACGAGGCGGACTTGCGCCAACAGTTGGTCGACAACTACAAGCGGGTGGAAGCGATCGGCTTGAACGAGCTGTCCTCGGGCAACTTGAGCGTCCGCTTCGGCGACGGGATGCTGATTTCGCCGAACGGCGCACGCGCGGACACGATTGCCGCAGACGCGATAGTGGAGACATCCTTCGACGGCCGGTGGCGCGGCGAGGGCAGGCCGTCTTCCGAATGGCGCATGCACGCGGCGATCTACGAGAAGCATGCCGAGGCCCACGCGGTAGTCCATACCCACTCGGACTATTGCGTTGCCGTCGCAAGCCACCTCCTGCCGCTGCCGGGCTTCCACTACCTGGTCGGCGTCTTCGGCGGCGACGACGTGCCTTGCGTCCGGTATTCCACGTTCGGGACGCAGCGGCTCGCCGACGACGCCGCCCGGGCGCTGACTGATCGAACGGCTTGCCTGCTCGGCAATCACGGCATGATCTGTCATGGGCCTACCCTCGCGCGGGCCGTCAACCAGGCGCATCGCCTGGAGATCATGTGCCGGCAGTACGTCCTTGCGCGGCAGTTGGGCGAACCGCAGCGCCTGACCGCGGCCGAGTGGCGGGAGTTCCACGGCAGGGACAAGGCGAGCATGTACGTGCAGAACGGTTGACGGGATCGGACGAGTGGAGAACAACGAGGAATTTCGAGAGCACGTCGTGAGGCACGAGCGGCCGACGCGTCACTACCTGTTTCTGATCGCTCCCGACGGGTCGATGCTGGCCCTCGACAACGATGGTGCGCTGACGCTGTCCGACGAAGGCGACGACCGGGTGATCTGGGATCGGACGCCAGGCGGCGTCAGGCATGTGGCAACCAGCACGGAGGTGGCGGGCAGCGTCGATGCCGATCGCTGCACGTTTCGGATGGAATCGCAGGATGTGGCCTTCCGGATGGAACATGGTCCCGAGAACCTGCCGAGTGCCTATTTGGAGCACTTGAAACGCGAGGGCTGGGTGTGCCTGACCTGCCTCCTGACGCCGGAGATCGTGGACGGTCTGCAACAGGTCGCGTGTACCGACGACTACGAACACCTGGAGCCGGACACCGGCCGTCCAAGGGTCTGCCAGCACAGCGCCGTCGGCCAGGCCATCAGCGAGCCCATCTCGCTGTGGTTGATCCGGCAATACATCGGGACCCGGGATCTGCACCTCGGGCATCCGCCGAATCCCACCTCGCTGCCCCCCTACGACGGCAAACGCCGGGTCCAGGGCTGGCATGCCGACATTCCGTACATTCCGTCCATCGGCGGCCATCCCGTGGCGGATCGGGCCGGCCCCGTCAAGGCGGTTCAGCGAAACGTCTGCGTCTCCGATTTCACCAAGCAGAACGGCGCCACGGCGTACAAGCTGGGCTCGCACCGGGCCGAGACCAACCCGCCGCCCGAGTGGAATCCGGCCCGGCACGGTGCCGATCCGGCCACGCGGCCCTACAGCGGTCCCGAGGCCGATGTGGTCGAAGCCCCCGCAGGCAGCATCGTGCTCTACGACGCCAGGACCTGGCATCGCGCGGGCTTCAACCAGACGAAACGCCGCCGCGGCGCGATGCTGATGTCGTTCCAGGCCGCGGACGTCATTCCCAAGCGGGATACCCGGCCGGCCTGCAAGCGACTTCACGAAAGCGCCGTCTACCGGGAACTGGATTGCCGCCAGCAGCGGGAGATCACCGAACTTCTGATGAATCAGCCCGACGCCGCTTAGCGGCGGGCAACCGAACACCACGCAAGAGCACGGTTATGCAAGTAGGAATCATGTCGGGCACCTTCGCCCGGCCGACCCTCGGGGAGACGCTCGACGCGATCCTCGACCACGACATCCGTCACGTTCAGTTCAACTGGGGTTCGGCCCATCCGCCGGGTCCGCTCCCGGAGGTGATCGACGCGATCTGCCCCGTGATCCGGGACGAGACCGCCAAGCGGGACATCGTCATCGCGGCCGTGGCGGGGAATATCAACATGGCCGATACGAACCCCGAGAAGCGCCGACAGGGAATCGACCGCTTGCGGATGGTGATCGGCGCCTGCAAATCCGTCGGCACGTCCGTGGTCGCGACCTGCACCGGCTCCCGCCATCCGGAAAGCATGTGGCGCCACCATCCCGACAACGCATCGCGGCAGGCGTGGCGTGACGTGTGTGCGACCTTGGAGCAGGTGCTGCCGACCGCCGAGGCAGCCGGCGTAACGGTCGCTTTCGAACCGGAGATCAACAACGTCGCGAGCGATGCGAAGAAGAGCCGACGCCTTATCGACGAGATGGGTTCGCCGAATCTGAAGGTGGTGATGGACGCGGCGAACATCTTCGGCAAGGACGACCTGCCGCGCATGACGGAGGTACTCGACGAGGCGTTCGACCTGCTTGGCGAGCACGTCGCCATCGCCCATGGCAAGGATCTCGATCACGGCGGCGACGCCGGGCACCTGGCGGCGGGTACCGGCAAGCTCGACTACGCCCACTACGTCTCCCTGCTGTGCGGGCTTTCCTTCGACGTGCCGGTCATCCTGCACGGTCTGACCGAGGCCCAGGTGGACGACAGCGCGGGGATGCTGAGGCGTCACGCAGCGGCCTATCGGGCGGCGAATCCATGAAGACGCGACCGCTTCGCGGTCGCCCCGAGAATTCGCTTTGCGAATTCTCCGAGGTGTCGGCTAGAGTTTGCTGGCAAGGCGCCGGTCGCCAGTCGAACAAAGGGAGAGTCCGGCCATGAAGGCGAAGGTGGCTCTTCTCGGGTGCGGCAATCCGGCCCGGAAATGGCACCTGCCGACGCTCGGCGAGCTATCCCGGCGCGGCGAGATCGAGTTCGTCGCCCTATGCGACATGGATGAACGGCTTGCCAGCGAAAACGGCGCGAAGTACGGCGTACCGCACTACACCGATGTCGAGGAGATGCTCGAGAAGCACAACGACATCCTCGTGGTCGACATCGTCACCGGCGACCCGACCCACCACGTGCTCGCCAGCCTGATCGCGGAGCACGGCAAGCACGTCATGGTGGAAAAGCCGATGGCGCTGACCCTGCCGTGCTGCGATCACATCATCGACACCTGCCGCCGCAACGGCGTGCATTTCGAGGTGGCCGAGAACTACTTCCGGATGCCGAAACAGCGGATGATCGTGAAGCTTGTCGAGGAGGGCATCCTCGGAGACATCGTGCGGGTCTACTTTGTCGAGCCTAAGCGCCAGGTCCCGTTCGAGGCCACCGTCACGCACAACGGCTTGAGCCGCCCCATCTCGGGTTTCGGCAGGACCTCCGGCATGTGCATGGACATGGGCGCACACCGGCTGTCGCAGTTGCGGCTCTATGCGCAGAGCGAGCCTAAGAAGATCACGGCGACGGTACGGAAATACATGTCGGATCCCAACCGGATCCACGAGGACTGGGCGCACGCGCTGATCGACTTCCAGTGCGGCGCGGTGGGAATCTACGAGACGTCCCGGCTCGGCGAGGCGCAGAAATACTGCCAGATCACGGGGACCTTGGGTGGCATCCTGGACAACGACACTTTCGGACCCGAACTCCCGCTGCGGTTACTGGTGGGCGATGGCTGGCGGGACATCCCGGTCGAGACTAAGCGCCGCCGGATCGATGGCGTGGATGTGCTGCAGCGCATCGTCGTCCATGCCGATACCGAGATCGTCTACGAGAACCCCTTCCGGGACTACGCCATCGGCGACTGGTCGGTAGGCCATGCGTCCGAGATCATGAGCATCGCCAACGCGGCGCTCAACGACGAACCGGTGGAATACGGCATCGAAGGGCGCAAGGACGTGGAGATGGCCATGGCGATCTACCAATCGTCCCTGAACGGCATGGCTCCCGTTCGGTTGCCCTTGGAAGGCGTCACCGCCTACGAGCAGATGGTGCACGAGGACTACCACGCGAAGTTCGGCCGTCCCATCGGCCCGTTCTGGCAACCCTCGGCAAAGGAACGTACCGCTGCGGGCTAGATCGCCGGGTTGGACTGGGAGGCAGCGTTGGTACCGTTGACCGAGGAGCAGAAAAGGAACTTCGTCCGCGACGGCTTTCTGCATATCGCGGAGGTCGTGCCGTCACGCCTGGTGTCCCGGGCCAGGCGCGCCATCAACAACTCGCTGGGCGCCGGGATTGACCCCGAGCAAATGGCTCGCTTCAACAACCAGACGTTCTGCCCCGAACTCCGGGACGACCCGCGCCTGTTGCGCCTCGCGACGACGCCCGAGGTGTGGTCGCATGTGCGGGCCTTGCTCGGCGACCACCGGGTGGTGCGCCCGAAGGACTGCCAGATCGCGCTGCGTTTCCCGCTCCCGGAAGGCACACCGCGCCGAGCCATGGGCGGACACATCGACGGCTACCACACGCCGAGAAACGGGGTTCCGGACGATGGCGTGGTGAGGAATTTCACGATGCTGCTCGGCATCATGCTAAGCGACGTCCCCATGCCCTTCAGCGGGAATTTCACGGCTTGGCCGGGAACGCACCGGCGCCTTGAGCGCTACTTCCGCGGTCACGGCGTCAACACGCTCGACGGCGGTGGGGTCATGTCGCTCGGCCTGCGCCTGCCCAAGCCCGTGCCGGTCACGGGCAGAGCGGGAGATATCGTTCTGGCCCACTACCAGATGGCCCACGCGGTGTCGCCGAACCTGTCCGGCGATATCCGCTACATGTGCTTCTTCCGATTGTCCGTACGCGGCTTGGCGAATCACCGGGTGGAGTCCATGCTGGACATCTGGCGGGACTGGCCGAAGTTGCGCCCGGGACAACAAGCGTAGGGGCGGGGCTTGTCCCGGGCTTGTCCCCGCCCATGTTCTGTCTGCCCCGGTCGGTTCGCTGGACGCGGGACCGGAGGGAGACGGGACGGGACAACGCCGCCAGACGGCTCGCCCGCCCCCGCAAGGGGGCGCACTCGCCGTCCGGCCCCAGCCCCCACCGCCCGAGGACTCCGCGCCTTGCAACAGCACTTCGTGCCGTTACTACGGCGCGGACTCCTCGGCCCGTCCCCTACGCGTTTTTGCGCCGGATCGTAGGGCGAGGCTATCGCCCGACAAGGCGCGCCCCCGCCCGCATCGCGCCATGCCATTGAACGGGTGAGTGTGGCGCGTCGCGCGGGGTGCCCTGGGGTCGTCGCGGGCTTGTGCCTCGCACGCGGGGTTCCTGGGGCAGTGGGAGTTCAAGCATGGCATCGCGTTTTTCGACGAGCTCAAGTATCCGGCCGACTTCACCCATTTCGAGTACCTGAATCCGAACGCGCCCAAGGGCGGCAAGCTCGTCTTGGCCCACGGCTATTCGTTCGATACGTTGGCGCCCTCGCCACAGGGCGAAACGGGTGCGCCGAGCGGGTACCTGTACCGGGGGGAAACGTTGGTGGTGCGCGGTGGCGACGAAGTCACGGCCTTCTATGGCCGTCTCGCGGACGGCATCGCGGTTTCGGACGACAAGCGGACCATCGTGTTCAGGATCCACCCCGATGCCAGGTGGGATGACGACGTGCCGATCACCGCGGGTGATGTCGTGTTTACGTTCGACCTACAACGAAGCGCGGTCGGCTCTGGCCTTTTCTTCCGCTTCATCGAGTCGGTCGACGCCTTGGACGAACGCCATGTGGCGTTTCGGCTCGATGCCCCGTTGACCCATGACCATGTCACCTTGATCCAGTACATCCCGATCCTGCCGGAACACTTCTGGCGCGACCGGGATCCCACCGCGCATACCCTCGAGCCGCCCGTCTCCAGCGGACCGTATCGCGTCAAGGACATGCAGCCGGGTCGCTACATCGAATACGAACGCAATCCGCTCTACTGGGGCTGGCATCTGCCTCCCAACCAGGGCCGATACAACTTCGAAACCGTGCGCTACGAGGTTTACCGCGACTATTCCGTTGCCAGGGAAGCGTTCCGCAAGGGGCTGATCGACATCCTCGACGAGGACGACATCCGCTACTGGGTGACCGCCTACGAGGGTCCCGACCTCGATAGCGGACGGATCAAGAAGATTCGGCGCAAGTACGGCATCTGGGTGGGCATCGGGAGAGCGTTCGTACTGAACAGCCGCGTGCCCAGATTGGGCGACGGGCGTGTCCGCGAGGCACTCACGCTCACCCTCGACTACGAATGGATCAACGACAAGTTCTACCACGGCGAGCGCGTTCGGGCCCGGAGCTATTGGCCGGGCACCATCCTGTCGGCTGCCGGTTTGCCCAGCGCAGACGAGGTGGCGTTGCTCTCGCTTTTTCGGGATTCACTGCCTGCGGCGCTCTTCGAACGTCCTTTCCGATTTCCCGGCGGCGGTAGTCGGACCCTATCCAACCTGATCGAGGCGCGAGACCTGTTCGCGGCGGCCGGATGGCGCATCGAGGAAGGCTTGCTGCGCGATGGCGGCGGCGAGCCTTTCACGCTCGAGTTCCTGTCTGCCGACCCTGCCAATGCACGCATCCTGTTGCCCTGGTTCCAGACGCTCAGGCAACTCGGCATGGAAGCCGGCATCCGCCTCCTCGACATCACCCAGTACACCAATCGAGTTCGTCGGCACGACTACGAAGCGCTGGTCCAGAGCAACGACTTCCTGATGCCGCCGACGCTGGAGCTGCGCGCCAACTTCCACTCCACCGCCGCGGTCCAGGAGGGTTCCCGCAACTACAACGGCGTCAGCCACCCCGCGGTCGATTTTCTCGTCGAGAAGGCGGAAGCGGCCGAAACCCTGGACGAAATGATCGCGGCCTGCCGCGCGCTGGACCGGGTCATGCTATGGCTCCATCACCTGATCCCGCTGTACGCGTACGATTCGCGCCGCACGGTGTTCTGGGACAAGTTCGGCCGCCCGCCGGAACCGTTCTACCGGCCCGCCTACCCCGACGGCTGGTGGTACGACGCGGCCAAGGCGGCACGACTCAAAACGGATCGTTGAGGCCAGGAAACCGCGCCGGGGCGACCCTAACGCGCCCGAAGGGCGCGCGGTCGCCCGCATTGGGACTCGCTCAGGTCGGGCTATCTTCGGACGCGGTTGCCGCGCGCAGTTGCAGCAGTTCGGCCTGCTCCGCCTGAACCCTTTCCCAGATCGGACGGGTGTGCTCGTGGGGGCCGTACGCGCTCGGCGGCATCAGCATGTCGCGCTGGTTGTCGCTCAGTTCGCCGTAGCGGTCGGCGTTGTAGTAGCAGGGACTCCAGGCCACGGCATGGGGACAGTACTTGTAGAAGATCGTGCGCCGCTCGCGGTTCCCCTTCCAGGGCACCGTGCCATGGGCGCAGGCCTCCGTGAAGATGATGGCGTCGCCCGCCTCGGCCTCCACCCGAGCCACGCATTCCGGAATCTCCTCCTGGGTCTTGCTGGTCCGCCACTCCGACGGCAGCGGGAAGTTCACCTTGTGGCTGCCGGGAACGCAGGCGAAACCGCCATCGCCCGGGTGCACGGTGTCCAGTTCGAACCCAACGGCAACCAGGCCGTTGTAGAACCTGCCGTTGTTGTAGCGGTAGTAGCACTGCCCGCCGTCGCGGGGCCCGACCCGGTCCATTGTCCCGCCGGCGCCTTGACCCCCGCCGTGCAGGTAAAGAAGATTGCGCGGATTGGACGCGCTGTCGATCTTGATGTAGTCGTGGTCCAGCCGGTATTTCGACCCCAGCATGGCCTCCAGGTACGGCGCGATGCGGGGCAGGTCGATCAGGTCGACATAGGTACCACCCCATTCGATTAGCGACTTGGCGGAGAAGGCCGAGCTTTCCCCCTCCGGGTACCGGGTCCGGTCGGATCCGTACTGCCGTTTCCCGCCGTTCGAGCGGCGCTCCTCCAGTCGATCGGAGAGATCGGCCACCTGCGCGGGCGTCAGCACGTTCTTCACGTGGAGGTAGCCGCGCAGGTCAAACAGGTATTTTTCTTCGTCGTTCATAGGCAAGCGTCGTAAGGTCGCAAAGATTCACCTTAATCGTGTTGCAAGTCGCCGTCACAATCAACACTGCGGTGTCGGCGGACAACGCCGACGATTGACATGGGTCGGTCGACGCGCCTAGAGTCGCCCGCGAGCGAGCTATCACGCCGAACCTCTCTTGGTCTCCCCCAGCGAGACCAGCTCCGGAGGCAAAGGGGGCACCGTCCTCGAAGCATCATCGACCAAGTAAGGCCTTGAGTGGGGCAGCTGGGGTGTTTCGCTTGAGGTTGGAAGGCCGATGACGAAGCAGAATACCCTGAAGCGTCTCATTCGAACGCGAATGTCCGAGACTGGCGAAACGTACTCAACCGCTCGTCGGCATTTCCATGTCTACGAGAGGAACCAATCGATGTCTCAAGAACTCATTGACAAGTGCGCCGAAGGCGACAGCGCCGCGGTGAAGGCACTCATCAACAAGGGTGTCGACGTGAACTGCCGAGGCACTCACGGCAACACGCCCCTGGGCTACAGCGCTTACAGCGGTCACGAGGAAATCGTCCGGTTGCTGTTGGCTGCCGGCGCGGATCCCAACATTCCGGCATTCGATAGATGGAGTCCGTTGGCCCTTGCCGTGTACGAGTGTCACCCGCGCCTAGTGAAGCTGCTGCTCGAAAGCCGTGCCGAGGCGCATTTCGTCCACGCCGAGTCGGGCGAGAACCTGTTGCATGTTGCCGTTGCCAAAAGCGAGGAGGGGGCGGATGCGACGGAATGCGTCGCTCTCTTGCTCGAGGCCGGCGTCGATCCGAATGGCAAAACCGAGCAAGGCGTCGAGACCGATAGCTTCTACAACGTCACAGTCTATTCGGAGACGCCGCTTCATTGGGCGGCCGCGTACGGCGACGAACCGACCGTCAAGATGCTGATCGACGCTGGCGCGGACGCATCCATCAAAGATGGCCGCGGAGATACGCCGTTGGTCTGGGCAGGCCGGCACCGACGCCCGAGTGCAATACGCTCGTTGCTCGGCAACGGGTAGGGACGACGGGACACGCCCGACCCCTACGAGGCGTTGGCTGGCGCGATCTTCCAGGCCTCTAACGTGTGCACACGGGCCGGCGCTCCGCTTGAGAAAAGGCGGACGCCGATGCTGTCGGATCGTGCGGGATAGACCCGCCGCGCCACGGCCTGCCGGCCGTTCGCGAACACCTCGACCACCGAGCGGTCGACGAAGACACGGAGCTTCAACCGCTCGCCGGGCATGAGTTCCAGCGGCCCCGCCTCGACCGCCTTCGGCGTGTCGTGAGGTCCCGACTTCAAGGTGTCGACTTTCAACCGTTTCTCCCGGGCATCGTAGAAAATCGACGTCTCCTCCTGGCCGTCCGGGGAGACGCAGACCTTGCCGCCGTACGCCGAGTTCTCGCGGCCTTCCATTTCGACCGAGAGTTCGAGGCTGTTGCCACCGACGCCATCCACTGCAACGTC
>JAPOYW010000049.1:4929-9738 GCA_026706425.1 Gammaproteobacteria bacterium | reverse complement strand
GGCCGGTGGTCGGTTCGTCCATGATGAGGAGCGCGGGGTTGGTCAAGAGCGCCATGGCGATCAGCACACGCTGCTGCTGGCCGCCGGACAACTGGTGGCAGTAGCGTTCCATGATCGCCGGCGCGTCGGGCATGCGTACCCGTTCCAGCATGCGGATGCAGGTCTCGCGGGCTTCCTCGCGGCTCGCCCCGTTGTGCTCGATCACGACCTCGGTGAGCTGGGGTCCGATCTTGAGCGAGGGATTCAGCGCGGCCATCGGGTCCTGGTACACCATGGCGATCTCGTTGCCGCGCAGACGCTTAAGTTCGCGGGCGTTCATGCGCACGATGTCCCGACTACGAAACAGGATGCGGCCCGCCGTTACCGCCGCGTTCGACGGCATGTGGTTCATCACCGCGAAAGCCAGCGTGCTCTTGCCGCAGCCGGATTCGCCGACCAGCCCCAGCACCTTGCCCGGCGCGATCTCGATGGAGACGGCGCGGACGGCGCGGACGGACCCGGCGCGCGTCGAGTAGCTGACTTCCAAGCGCTCGATGCTGAGAACGGGTTGTGTCATGACGCCGCCTTCCTAACGTGCCTAGGCGTTTTCGCGCATGCCGTCGGCAAGCAGATTGAGCCCGACCACCATGGAACTCAACGCGATGGCGGGCGCCAGAACGGTCCAGGGCATGGCGAATATCCACTGCCGGCCCTCGTTGATCATTCCACCCCAGTCCGGCGTCGGCGGCGGGATGCCAAGACCCAGGAAGCCCGGGGCGCCGATCGCCATGATCGCGTAGCCGATCCGGATCGTGGCGTCGACGATGATCGGCCCGCTCACGTTCGGCAGGATCTCCCGCAGCAGGATGTAGCCGCGCCGCTCGCCGCGCAGCCGGGCGGCGCTGACGTAGTCCTTGGTGCGCACATCCATCACCAGACTGCGGACGATGCGGGCGATCGGCGGAATAGACCCGAGCGAGATCGAGATGACGACGACGGCGATCGATGGGCCGTAGGTGACGATGATCAGGATGTAGATCAGGAGCGTCGGGAACGACATGAGGATGTCGACGCCGCGCATGATGAGCATGTCGAGCCGGCCGCCGACGTAGCCCGAGAGGAGCTCCAAGGCGCTTCGGGCCGCGTCGACGGGAACCACCTCGGCGATGATGAAGACCAGCATGGTGAGCAACATGGTGCCGAGGCGGTTTGCCAGGAACGCGAGCATTGCTCAGTTTCGTTCAGCCGGATTCGATAGCCACGTCTCGTGTCAGCGGGATCCGCCCCGGGACCAGTCGGGAGGCACGTATACCTCGCTTCGGCTGGCCCCGAAGGTGGCGGCCCAGAACGGGATGAGATAGCCGGATTCCTCCTGCATGAGGGTCTGGATGCGGCAGAACACCCAAGCCAAGCATGACAGCTAGGAGAGGAAGGGCTTTTGGTAAGGGCGAGGCTGTCGAGGTCTCAGCTCTTAGCCTGGTGCAGAAGCTTCTCGAGTTCCGCCACGCGCGCCTCGGCCGCTTGGCGGGCCGCAGCCTCCCGATTGCGTTGCGCGACCACTTCCACGTGGTCCGGCAGGATCTCCCCAGTCTCCGGGTCGCGGAACCGGAAGCCGTTGCCGCGTACGATCTCGGGGTCGCGGAAACCCAAGCCGTCGTCATGGACGATCAGGTCTAGGCCCAGCACATCGCTGTGGTAGCCGCCCCCGGGCAGCTCCTCCACCGGGCGGTAGACGCCCGCCGCGTCGAGCCGCCGACCCACGACGGGACCGGGAAGCTTGCCGATCGGATCGAAGACCCAGTACTCGCGCACGCCAATCGCCTCGTAGAGCGGCGGCTTGACCACGACGTCGCGCCGCCATGTCCTGGGTGACAGCAGCTCCAGAACGTAGTCCGGTACCGTTCCTTCCTCCCATGCCTTGTAGGAATTCTTGTGCTCCTGGGCCACCCCGAACGACACGAGCACATCCGGTGCCAGCAGGGCCTTTCGGTTGCCTCGCTCGAAGAACAGGCCGAGATCCGCCGCCACGAAGACATCGTCCCGGCCCGCGTAGCGCGCCCGCAACGCCGTCAGCGCGTAGGTCCGCAGGTCGTCGTGGAGGGTGCTTTCCACCGGTTTGCCGTCGCGGTAGGGATACCCGTCGTCGTCACACTCGACCGGCGGCACCGGCCGGTAGAGTGCACGGGAATGCAGGCGGGCCAACGACGGGCCGGAGTCGGTCCCGGTGGCCCGGGAAACCCCGCCTGTGCCCGGCGTTGCCGAAGGCAGCGGTTGGTCGCTCATCATCGGAAAGTACCACAGGTGTTCTTTGCGTTGGATGCGGGCGGGATAGCATTCAACGGTGCGCGCCGGAGGCGATAGCGAGATCGGCCCGGTTGCGTGTGCGAGATTGCCGCTTTGTATGACGCGGAGGCGAGATCGAAGGTGATCAACGCGCCGAAACCGCGCTCGCCGAACATGCGTTTCGCCAGATCGTGGTCGGCGTGCGATGGGATCTCCAAGAGCGGCCTTAGTTCCGGACCGTCGAGCAGCACCCGCAGTTTCGCCGCGTCCTCCGGCAGTCGTTCCAAGGTCGGGTTGCAGATGCCGGTCAGCAACGCTGCGGCATTGTCGCGCGGAAGGTCGTTGACCGCCACTCGCAGTGTCAAGCGTGAGGTACCCATCCCCCTGAATAGCTCGTCGCTCGCGATGTCATGTTCGGCTTGGCTTGCCAAGACGCGGACGGGTCACCAAATCGATCACGCGCCGCGCCGCAGAACAAGAACGCCTGCCGGATGTCGGCTACGAAGCCTGTGAGAAATGCGCCCGCCGACGGGTAAGACATCTGCCATGCCTATTGCACGATCCGCCAGGAAGTGAATAGTCGGGGCCACGTTCTCGAGGTTGCGAGGGCTGGGCTGTGTCGATGCCCATCGGCAGTCGCGATTGCTTGAGGGCCGGGCGCGACCTCATCGATCCCGCAGTACCAAGTTGAACAATCTCATGGCATTGAACATGGTTACAGAAATCAAAGTCGCAGACGAAGTCTGGCTCGCGGCCGCATCCCTCCACCGTCGGCATCCGGATCGAACAGACTTCGCGATCGACGAGATCCTGGCCGAGGCCGCGTCAGCCAATCTGACGGGCAAGCCCCTACGGCCCGGCGTCAAGGCCCACGTCTACCAGCACTGCATCGCCAACAAGCCGCCCAACCCGGGTCGGTACCGCATGCTCGTCGAGACCGCCCCTCGCCGGCGACGCTTGTTTCGACCCGGTGACCCATGCCACCGGCAGCGTGCCAACGGCAAGGACGTGCCCGCGCGCGACGCGGTCCCGGCGAAACACCGCGATCTCATCGATTGGTACCACCGGGAGTACTCGGACTCGAACGGCCAAACGGACGATCCCGTCCTGGCTCTACGGGGGCTCGGCAAGGAGATCTGGGCCGGCGAAGACGCCGACGCCTACGTTCGCCGCCAGCGGGCCGATTGGCAATGAGCCGGCACTTCTGATCCGAAATAAGGTGTGTTATTTTGAATTTTATACGTTGTAAAAGTCGTAATAGAGACCTTTATATGCACGAGAATATGTCTCCGGCGATGCGCCGAAGGCTTCGGGATCTCGGTGAAGACCTGCGCACGGCTCGACGCCGTCGTCGCATCGCCCAGGCGGACCTCGCCGGCCGGATGGGCGTGTCGGTGGGGACGGTGAAGCGCATGGAGGCGGGCGATCCCGGTGTTGCCATCGGCACGATCGCGATGTGCCTGTTGGCGCTCGGCAAGATCGAACGGTTGTCCCGACTGTTGCCCGAGGAGGTGAGTCGCTGGTAGGCACCATGGACTTCGAGGCCCGAACCAACAAGCAGATCTCCACGTTCCGGTATGACGCGGAGTGGATGGAATCCGGCTTCGCGATCGCACCGTCGATGCCTCTGGCCGCCGGGACGTTCTACTCGTCCGCACCCTCGTCGGACCCGAGGCCCGCATTGCCGGGCGCGATCGCCGACTGCGCCCCGGACGGCTGGGGCCGGCGGCTGATCGTCGGAGATCTCGGCGGGCGACCCAGCGAACTCGACTACCTGCTGGATGGCAGCACCCGGCTCCAAACCGGAATCTCCGAACCCACCGACATCGAACCGTCCATCGAAGCGGCCGTGGAAGCTGCCCCGCTGTTCGATGTCGGCAAGGAGGAGGCCCGCGAAGGCGTCCGGCGGATGGCCCGGGTTGTGGCAGCTCGATGGCACCCGCTGTGCACGGCGGCGGGGATGACCAGCGTCGAGTGCGCCCGGTACGAACCCGCGTTCCGGCGTGCCGTGGGCGAGACGACAAAGGCGTGAGCGGAACCTGCCGGCCACTGCCCGGCCCGTCGATTCCGACCAGTAGAGCCCTGGGGGACATGTAGATGACCGCCAACTTGGACTGCGCAAGACTCGGCGTGGCGAATCGGGCGCTGCGGACGACGGGTCGCGGCAAGCATGTTGGTGGATTCAGCTACTACCATGCCGACCTGGTCGTCCAGGTGCCGGCGGCCTGGGAGTTCATCCAGAAGACGCGGGGACGGTTCGAGCCGCGCAGCAACTTCAACGTGGTCAGGCTCTCGCATTCGCGACTCAGCTTCCTGCTCTACGAGCGCTTTTCGGTGCCGTTTCCCGCACTTCGGACGTCTCTATTCTGCGACCTGGCGAGCGGGGCGAGCCGTTTCACCGACTTCTCCCGACGCCCCAATCCGCCCATCCTCCACCGCAAGGAACTGCTCCTCCCGGCCGACGATCCGCTGGTGCCGGGGGCGGTCCGGTTGACACAACGCCTTGAGGGTTTGGGGGCGTTCCGAGGCGTGAAGACGATCGGCACC
>JAPOYW010000049.1:0-4919 GCA_026706425.1 Gammaproteobacteria bacterium | reverse complement strand
CACCCGGGAGGGCTGGCGGTCGAGGCTGGCGGCGTTGGGCTTAACCTTCGAGGAGATCGAGAGTTGGTGTCTGGAGCCGGAAGCTGCTAGGTACGACGTATGACCTCCACCATCGAGCGACGACGGACGGCGCTGCGTCGCTCGGCGCTGTCTTCGCCGATGCAGCATCTGCTCCGGTTCGGTTTCCTGGATGGCACCCGAACGCTCTTCGACTACGGCTGCGGCCGGGGCGACGACCTGCGTCTGCTCGCCGAGATGAAGGTGCCCGCGAGGGGCTGGGATCCGGTCTTTCGCCCCGATGTCGAACGGCAGCCAGCGGACATCGTCAACCTCGGTTTCGTCTTGAACGTCATCGAGGATGCCGGCGAGCGACGGGAAACGCTCAAGGCCGCGTTCGCGCTGGCGCGGAAGGTCCTGATCGTCAGCGTCATGCTGGGCTACCAGAGCAAGCGGGAGCAGTTCGCAGCCTTTGAGGACGGGGTGAGGACACAACGCAACACGTTCCAGAAGTACTACATGCAGGACGAGTTCCGGTCCTACGTGGAGAAGACGCTCCGCGCGAACGCCATTCCCATCGCGGCCGGCATCTGTCTCGTGTTCAAGGACGCCGTGGAAGAGCAGTTGTTCCTGCTTGCCCGGCAGCAGGTGAGGCGGGAGTGGCGGCTTCTGAGGCGCGAACCCGACGGGGCGGCGGTCGCGTCGTTGATCGAAGACCACAGGGAACAGATCGACGCCTACTGGCTGCGGGCGCTCGAACTCGGCCGTCCCGCCGCGCCGGAGGAGTGTCCCCAAGCGCAGTCGCTGATCCGGCTGGTGGGTTCCTGGCGGCGGGTGCACGAGTGGGTCGGCCGGTTCTTCAATCCGGAGGAGTTCGAGGCCGCGGCGATCGGCCGGCAGGAGGACCTGCTCGTCTACTTTGCTCTCAGCCATTTCGGCCGGCGGCGACCGGTCAGCGAGTTGCCCGACCGGCTGCAACGGGATGTGCAGTTCTTCTTCGGCAGCATCACCAAGGCGCGGAACGCCGGCAAGCGGGCTCTGTTCGCGACGGGCGACAGTGCCCGGCTGGAGGAAGCGGCGGCGTTCTGCCACGACGAACTCGGCATCGGCGTTCTGAACGACGACCACGACCTGACGTTCCACCAGTCGGTCCTGGGCGAGTGCCTGCCGCTCATCCGGATCTACGTGGGCTGCGCACTGCAGCTTTTCGGGGACGCCGGATCGGTCGACCTGATCAAGGTCCATCTGCAGTCCGGGAAGGTGACGTTCCTGGTGTACGACGGCTTCGAGGGGGCGGCCACGCCTCGGCTGATCGAGCGGATCAAGGTCGACCTGCCCCGGCTTCGCGTGGATTTCTTCGACTACGTGGGGGAGTACGAGCCGCAGCCGCTCCGCGAAGACCGAGCAGGGTTCTATCAGCGGTGATTCCTGCCTGGCCCAACGCCTTATGGATCCGCGTAAGGATGTTCTACCGAGACTTCAATCGAGGCCACCCACGGAATCCGACACGAATCCCGTCACTCCGTCGGGAATTGTCGCTGTACTTGATCGAGGAAAGTGAATCCCGACACTTTTTCTTCAACCGTGTCGGGATTCAAACCATCCGATTGACTCAACGGCATAATCCCGACACAATCTGCTCCATTCGCGATACCCCATCCAGTCAGGACTATGGAGGCAGTGGACCGTGGTTGGCACAGCCATCAATGCACGTGAACTGATGGAACAGGCCGTCCAAGTTATGCGACGGTCGGTTGCCGAACCCCGCGCCGACGGAAAGTCGAATCCCTTGGTGGGTGCGGCGCTTTGGGAACCGGACGGCAACGTGGAGACCGCCTATCGGGACGAGTTCCGCGACGGCGACCACGCAGAGTACACCCTGCTGGAACGCAAGAAACAGACTGCCAAGCTGGACAACGCGGTCCTGTTCGTCACCTTGGAGCCGTGCGCCCCCGGCGCTCGGCAGTATCCGAAGCTGAGCTGTGCCGAGCGGATTGTCCTTGCGCGCATCAAGGAGGTCTGGGTGGGCATCGAGGATCCGGACCCGACCGTGGACCGCAGGGGCATTCGGTACCTGCAGGAGAACGGCGTAGCGGTGAACATGTTCGACTTGGACTTACAACGCGAGATCAGGGACGCGAACAAGCCGTTTCTGGAGCAAGCGATCGCGCGGGCGGAAGCCCAAGAAGAAGGGGAGCCGGTAGAAGCCCCGTCTCTCTCCAGTCTGGAACGCGCAATCCCGTCGGTCGATTTCCGCGACTTTTCTTCAGAGGCGTTGGAGCGATACCGGCAGACGGCCAACATCGACCACCCAACGGAGTCCGCCGTCTTCCTCCGCCGTCTATTGCATCTCGGACTACTCGAAGAGAGTGCCGGCGGGCGCACGGGGCCCACGGGATTCGGATTGCTTCTGTTCGGTCGAGAGCCTCGGCCAGCCCTGCCCCAGGCCGGTCTGCTTGCGACCATCCAACTTGAGGACGGGCGGGAAGAGGTTCGCGATTTCGATGGTCCCCAAGTGTTCGCGCCTGAACAGGCACTGCAATGGCTCCGGGACAGATTGCCCAACCCCATCGACCGTTCGGACGCTCGAAGAGTGGAGGTCAACAAGAGGCTTTGGGAAATGGTGAGGGAAGCAGTGGTCAACGCGCTCATACACCGCGACTATTCCATCAAGGGCGCCAAGTGCCAGTTGATTGCCACCAAAGACACGATCAACGTCATGAGCCCAGGTGAACCCGTCGAGCCCATCACGTTGGAACAGATGCGTTCGTTGAACGCGCCGATGCTGAGTCGGAATCCCGTTCTCCACTACGTCTTCTCCCGCATGGAACTGGCGGAAGAGCGGGGATTGGGGCTGAAGTCACTGCGCGACGGCGCCGAGTCCGCCGGACTGCCGCTGCCGCGGTACAAGTGGGTGCCACCGTACCTGTCGCTGACGATCTACCGGAATGCAGCGGCTTTGGCAGCGGAATTGTCGGGTCCCGCCGAGTTAGAGCGTCTCACCGGAGATAGGAAGACCGTGTGGGAGATCGCCTCAGCGCGGGACGAGATAACGACGCGCGAACTGATCGAGCGAACGGGCTACGACGAGCGGAAAATCCAACGCATCCTGGCAGATCTGCGCGACGACGGTCTCCTGCAGCGCACAGGTAACGGACGCGCTACGCGCTACGAGGTCTGCCAGAGCGGAGGTCATTCGCGCCCCCAATCCGACTGAACCTGCCCACAATGGCCACCAAGACCAGCATGACGCATCCGCTTGAAATCGATGAACTGGCGTGCGGCCCCGGCGTCGTCGGCATGACCCTGTGTCCGGGCAAGCGGGCGCAGAGCTACTTCGGCGGCCATTGGCAACGGAATCTGGCCGACGACATGCGCGTCGTCGCGGATTGGGATGCCACGGCCGTGGTGACGCTCATGGAGGGCTTCGAACTCGACCAGCTTGGCGTCGGGAACCTCGGGATCGTCGCGGAGGCGTTCGAGCTCGACTGGCATCACCTTCCGATCCCGGACATGCAGGTTCCGGACGCGCGCTTCGAACGGCGCTGGACCTCGAAGCCGTCCGCATGGCCAGCAACCACGGCGGCGACAGCGACTCCACGGCGTCCATCGCGGGGCAGATCCGCGGTGCCTGGAAGGGGCTTGAGGGCGTTCCGAAACGCGTGGATTCGACGCCTCGACGTGCTCGACGCGCTACTCGACGTCGCGGGGCGGTTGATCGGCTTAAGGGGCGGCCAAGGGAACGGTTCGATTCGGGTGACTGAAGGCGTTGTCCTATAATCCCGAGCCGACCCGGCAACAAGAGAACGGCTGATGTCCGAAGCAGCCATCGCATTCGAAGAGCACGCCGTACGCGCCACGTTGGCCTACGCCACCGACGAGGGCGACAAGTACTACTACGAAGTCGCCGCGCCCGAAGCAACGGGACGGAACATCGGCAGCGGCACCGCCAAGCACGAGATGGCGATCTTTGATGCGCGGGAGTGGCCGGAGCGGCTAACACTCGATGTCCACGGGTTCGAACTCATGAGCGGCCCGTTGCCGTCCATCAACTTTCTCGATGACGCCTGCGTCAAGCGACTCTACTACCCGGCGATGGAGAAACTGGCCAAGGAATGCACCGGGGCGGCGCGCATTCACATCTTCGATCATACGGTCCGGCACGGAGACCCTGACGTTCGCCGGGAGATGCGGGTCAAGCCGCCGGCGAGGGGGGTTCACAACGACTACACGCATTGGTCGGCGAGGAAGCGGTTGCGCGATCTGCTGCCCGACGAAGCCGAGGAGTTGCTCGGCCGGCGGTTCGCCATCGTGCAGGCGTGGCGGGCAATCGGCCATCGGATTGAATCGGATCCGATCACCATTGCCGATGCGCGTACCGTCGAGGAGTCAGACTTCGTGCCGGTGCCCCGTACCGCCCCGGGGCGTGTCGGCGAGACCTGGCGGGCGCTCTACAACCCGGAGCACCGGTTCTTCTACTACCCGTACCTAAGCCCGGACGAGGCGATCTTCTTCAAGGTCTACGATTCGGCCACCGACGGTCGGGCGCGGTATACGTTGCACACGGCGTTCGAGTTGCCCGACGCGGGTCCGAATGCGGCGCCGCGGCACAGCGTCGAGATGCGGCTGTTGGCGTTCTACTAGACCAACCGACACGGCCCGCTTAGCGGCGGCCAACATCGTCTGGCGTTAGCACAATGGCGACACGCGAACACGTCGAAGGTTTGTTTCGGCGGTTACTTCAGTCGGGTCGCCTCGAGGGGTTTCCCAGGAACCCCGATCACCTGCACATAGTCCTCGCCGTTGCTACCGGCGGCATGGCCCGGCGTCGCCCGTATGCCGAATGGGAGATAAACGAGGCCTTGGCCGACTGGCTCGACTCGGTGCGTGCGGCGATCGGCAGACGCCCCGCGCGGAAAGCC
>JAPOYW010000312.1:3891-9868 GCA_026706425.1 Gammaproteobacteria bacterium | reverse complement strand
CAAAGCCCTCCCGACCCGTCCAAGCCGTCCGACCATCCAGTTGGTGAGATATGCGGGCTAGTCACCTTCCAGCACCGCCGCCAGCCGCTCTTGCTGCTCCTTGATCCACACCGCCACCCACTCCCACTCGTCCCTCGTCATCCCGGATCCAGGACCGCTGCACGCTGATGCCCTGTCCGCTAACGGCGTTTCGCTCCAGATTGTCGCCGAGCTGCTGGTCGCCCATCGGCTGCTGAATCAGCCACGAGTAGTGGCGCATTCGGGCGGCACGCTCGACCGCCCGGGCCACACCCAACCCGGATCGGATGTAGAGCCATACCAATTCGTCGGTGCCCACGAAGATCCTTACCCGGTCGCCTCGGAATCCAGGATGCTCGTTGACTGGCATGGGCCGCGCCAACAGTCCTTCTGGCGCGGAACGCCGCCCGTGCGTCCGTGCCCTATGCGCGGTCGACCGATGCCGCACGGTCGGAAAGCCTGCTCAGTATGGCCTGGATCATGAGGAGGGCGGAGTCGGCGGGCATAGCATCGACGATGGCAGCAAAAGCCGACTTGAGGGTGGCCGCGCTGCCCGGGGGAAGGCCGTCCAGTCCAACTGGTCCAATAGCATCCGGTAGTGCCCGTTCAACATCCGACAGATCGGAGTGCTCGCCCGCTAAGCTCGCCGGAAGCGCAATCTGGAGTTCGTCCAGAGTATCTTTGATGGTCGCGATCTGCTGTGACGAGCATCGCAGAACTGCCGCTGCGTCTTCTGGTAGCAGATATCCTGATCGAGCAAGCTCGTGTGCGGAATGTGCCTGGCGGATCGTGGCCTCCGCCTGTCGAAGTCGATTGCGATGGGATGAGGCGCTACGACAACGTGTGCTGATCTCGTGCGCGACGGCCCCAAGGTGGTTTTCGAGGTGGCGGAGGTGAGGGCCGGCCTCGAAGTAGTCGCGGCGGCCGTTGGGGACAATCCGGCTGTCGGTGATGTGGACTTCGCCAACGCACCACCCATTGAACCGTGTTTCGTGAAACAAGTGGCTGAAGACATCTTCAGAACCGACTTGGATGTTGCCGACGCGTGCACGGAGTCCGCGTACTCCGAGGCGGCGAGGTATGGAGCCGGCGTATGGCGTATGGGCTAGCCAGAGCGCTGCTGCCGGTTCGTCGTTGTCTAGCCGTGGGATGAGGCATTTTTCCATGCTTTCGTAGGTGGCGGAATAAGCATCAGTCAACTGGATGGCCTCTCCGAAGGGGCGTTCGATGGCCGTTTCCTCCCCGTCGAGACTGACCCGCAACGCGAAGTGCTCCGCGTGTTGGGTGAGGAAGTTTGTGACTTCCGAAGCAAGCGGAAAGCTGCTCGACAGTGGTACCGGACATACCTCGGCGATGTATTGCCGCACCGCATCGCGGTTTAGCAGCGTCGAAGCAGCATGTCGCGTAACCTGCTCCACAGCGACCTGAAAGAACTGTTCGGGCCATTCGCCATCTGTGATTGACTGGACGGTGGTGCATTCCTGGATCGCAGCAGCTGCGTCGACTCGCTGAAGGCGGGGGTCGCGCAGCGTCCGGCTGGACCAGGACACACGCGTGACGGGCTCGGCGGAACTGGAGCGGGTTGTGAAGTGGATGCGCTCAGCGAAGGCTAGCCCCGAGAGTCGACCGATGCCGCGGAGGCCGCGGTCGATGGTGGGGTCCTTCGAACTGTTCCCGATGGGAACAAGGCGACGTAACGCCTCGTCGTGTGAAAGCCCTGGACCGTCGTCAGTGATGGTGAGGCACCCGTCGAGCGGATCTATATCGATCTGGACCGATCCGAGCCTTTGGCTGCGAGAGGCGACCGAGTCAGCGGCGTTTTGGATGTACTCGCGAAACAGCACGAGCGGATTGTCGTACATGCCGGCGGTGATGAGGCGAAGAATGTCGCCCCCGACGATGGGCTCATTGGGCATTGGCGGAGCTAGCCGAGAGGTCCTTCAATGGGATGCGGTCGACCGTGACGTCTAGGGGTTCGTAGAGGCCGGCGTCTTCGACGAGTGCGTCGGGCTCGGGCAGCAAATGGTCGGGCGTTAGCTCGGGGAAGACCTCAGCAATGTCCGTAACCTTGGCTGCCTTAGTGTCGATCGCGTGGAAACGGGCAAGCTGGCGAATAAGCAAGCTTACCGATTGGTCTGTGACGAGGGCTTGAAACGCGTCGCGCCGAGGACGTCGCACAAGGGTCTCGCTGAGAAGCCCTATCAGTTCGGTCTTCTGCGAGTGCGTGAGCCGCCGCTCGAGTGCGAGATACTCGTCAAGGACAGTGCGTCCGTCCCCGCTCTCATAGAAGTCTCGTTGGAATATAAACGCGTGCGGGAGCGCGAGCAGTCGCTCGAACTCGTCGTAGCTGCGGCCGAACGCACGGTTGAAGAACTGATCGCTGCCTGAGACGACGCCGTGTGTAGCCTGCAGCATGATCTGGAATGACCTCAAGAAGTAGCGGTTCCAATGCTTGCCGACATGTGATCGATCTTTCATGTTTACAGGCAGATAGCGCATTGGGAATGACCATATTCGGACGCCTAGGCGTTCGTTGAGTTCAATGTTGATCATCATGCGTTGGTAGAGGTCGCTAGGCGCGTCCATGAAGTTGTAGAGCATGTAGTTCGAGAGCGACGTGAGGCCGTATTCGGCAGCCATCTCGACGGATCTCTCGTAGACTCGCCGCATGCCGACGTGGTCGAAGGCGATCCTCAAGGGGTCGATACAGATCGTTGCCATCTCTTTGAGGTACATCGGCGTCTTGGACAGGATGCGTGCATCGACTCCTTGGTTGAAGTCGACGCGTCGCTTGACGGCTGCGGACCCGGGCTTCTCGAAGGTCGCACCGTGCTCGAAACCGATGTCACGGATTTCGGCGACAACCTCTTGATAACGGGCGCTTGCAGCGACGTTGTTGTCCATCAGAATCAAATCCTTCTTGGGACCGAATTGCTCGTCCACTCCTTCGACTAGGCTCGTGATGGGAGGCATCTCTCGTTGCGCTCCCTCTAGTTTGGGGACACCGCAGAAGGAGCACTTTCGAACGCACCCACGAGACGCATAGCCGAAGTAGGCATCTCGCACGGGGTATGTATACTCGATGTCGCCGAGGATGCTGTAGTCGGGAACGAGTTCCTCGATGGGTGTGCCTGATATGTCGTCCGCACCGAAGTCCCCATCTTGGGCGGAGAGCTGGAGTGATAGCCCGGCCGGTTGGTCAAGAAGACCCTTGATGAATCGCACGCCCGCCCATCTGGGCTCGCGGCGGAACTCGTCGAACATGAGCGTGGCGGCTATGCCTCCAACGAACACGCGTTCGGCTTGACCTCGCACGGCGCGCAACGCGAAATCGATGGCGTCCGAAGTGCGCTTCCACTCGAAGCTGAACAGAGTGGTGACGTAGACCCGGTCCCAGACGGCAGAGAGCACGTCCGGGGTGACGCCCTTAACGAATCTCAGGTTGTCATCGCGACCGAAAGGGCCGTGGTAGGCCGCGATCTTCATGAGGCCGAGAGGTGGGTACTTGTTCGGGTAACCTGGCTCTACGAGAAGGATGTTCTTCTTTGTCACGTGCTATTGCCCTTGGGGGACTTGGCCAAGAGCTCGGCGTCCACCATGTCGCTAACGCGCTTCACACGTTGTCGGATCTGACGCACGACCTGCTGGATCGACTTGACCTCGTGTCGCTCGAGTGGAGCGAGGTCGTCGCGTTCGATGTCGTCCAGCCCGTCGCGGACCTTCTTTAGGCGCTGCTCGGCACCACTGATCTTGGCGCGATCAAACGCGTCCTCCATCGAAACGTCGCCTTTCTCGTACTTGCGCAGGATACGGGGCTTCGCGATGACGGTTGGCAAGCGCTCGCGCATTTCTTGCGCGGTGAAGGGTTCGGGTTGAGTCTTGATCTGTGCCAAGAGCGTCTGTTCGAGTTTGGGACTGGCTGCTATTGCTGCGGAGATCGGCCTGCTCCTGACTAACACGCTGTAATAACTGAAATGAGAGAGCTTATCGTCGCCATTGGCCTGCATGAGTTGGACGATCCTTACGTTCTTCTTGATCTCTGCAGACGAAATCCCGGAGAGATTGGAGAGCGAGGTCGCCTCTCGTTTCTCCTCCACGACCCAACGAAAACAGAACAGGGCCTTGGCATAGGGAGACCAATCAGTCTTCCCGTGAAGATGCGCTTGGCCGAGAAGTCGGGTCTGTTGGTCGTCGGTGAGCGAGGTTACGACAAGGCACCTTATCTCGGTCCATTGCTCATCGCCGGACTCTTCGGCGAGCTTGCGGTACGCGGCTAGGCGGGAGTTGCCTTCGATGACTTGCCATGTGTCGTGGCGGACTGTGATCGGATCTTGCAGGCCCTTGTCTCGTCGTATCTCCGGTATGAGGTTCTTGACACTCGGTTCCTGGAGGAGGCGTTCGTAGATCCGAATCTGCTTCTCGTCGGCCGTGAGGCCGTTGAAGTCGGTCATTTCTCGGATCGCGGCGTACACGCGCGGGTTGTCTGGCAGGAAGTGGAGCTGGTTGATCGGAATCCGTTCGTGTCGCGCAGGCACCTGCTGTCCCATGATCGCGATCGTGGTCTCGTCTGGGTTCATAGGCTCTCGGAACCTGGCTGGCGGTAGTCACGGGCGTATTGATTGGGCCGGTCGGGGAAGAGTACGCCTTGTAGGACTTCGGCGATGTCGGTACGAAAGGAGTCGCGGAAGGACGCGACATCTATGTCCCCCTGGGCGAGCTGGGCCGCGCGGTACTTCGCAGTGAGAAGTACGTCCACCCATTCGTCAATCGTGTCTTGGGCGATTAGGTTGTGTATGTAGCATTCGCGGGTTTGGGAAATCCGGTGGATCCGGTCCTGCGCCTGAAGGTAGTCGTCGAGACCGAAGCTGCGGTCGAAAAAGATCGCGTGGTTCGCCGAGGTCAGCGTGAGTCCCTCCTTGGCAGCTCCGGGGGTGGCGATCAACACGAGGTTGGATGAGTTTGTGAAGGCGTCGACGGCCTCGTCGCGTTGGCTGATCGGCAGGGAGCCATGGATGCAGACCGGCCGGAAGTCGACTAGCTTGGCAGCAAGCCAATTGACGTTCTGGATGAAGCCGGTCCAGATGATGACCTTAGAGTCGCCAGTGAGTTCGTGGCACATATCAAATAGGAGGCCGTACTTGCCGGGTTCTTGGTCATAGCGACCGTCGATGAGAGCGGGGTTTGATGCGCATTGGACAAGGCGAAGCAAACGCTTGAGAACACTCTCGACATCGTCGACTTCGGGAACCCCGTTGCTTTCGTACTCGTACGCGAGTTCGTCTCGATAGGCGGCATACTTGGCCATCTGCCAGGCAGGCAGTTCGAGCTCGTGAGCAGTGATTGTCTTGTTAGGGAGTTGGATGCCAGCTGTGTCCTTGGTTTCGCGAACGGCAAATGCCTCAAGGCGATTGTGGATGGTGGCGAGGCGGGCGCCGTATGACGTGGCGTTGACGGTTGGGCCGGGTAAGTCCATCTCTTCTTTGAAAGCTGCGAAGGTGCCACCGAGGGCCTCACCACCGTCGAGGAATTGGATCTGAGACCAGATGTCGTGCGGACGATTGGCCGCAGGGGTGCCCGTCATGATGACGCGGCGGTGGAACAATGAGGCGAGTTCGAGGAACGTACGAGTCAGCGCCGCGTCAGGATTCTTGATCTTGTGGCTCTCGTCGAGGATGCAGCCGACACGGCAAGTCTGGAGGAACAGCCTGATGATCTGGGCGTTGGCCGAGACCACTTCATAGTTGGTGACGTATAGGAGTACTGGCGAGTTCAGCGATATGCTGTTCTGACGGCGGTTGCCTGAGAGTATGTGTGGCGTTATGTGGCAGTGGCCCACGACCTCCCTGCGCCAGTTTTCGACCAACGACTTCTTGGTCACGATGAGGACTGTGTCTACGGTGTCACTCTGCAGCCAGGATAGCGCAAGGTCGATGGCGATCTTCGTCTTGCCCAGGCCTTG
>JAPOYW010000312.1:0-3881 GCA_026706425.1 Gammaproteobacteria bacterium | reverse complement strand
GCCTTGCTCGTGGAAGATAGCGGCGTAGGTGAGGTCTTTGACCGCTCGAATGGCATCGAGTTGGTAGGGGTATGCCGCATGCTTGGGCGAGAACTCTGGTTGACGCCTCAGCACAAACGCCACGGGGGTGCTCCAGGTGGACCCAGGGTCCAGAAGTCTAGGCCATCGAAGAGCGTAACTCGCAACCTACACGACACCCGATCACGGCAAGCGAAGCGCAACACTGCTCGAGCGTCGTCGGCAACGCGCCCGCTAACGGCGAGGACGAAAGTGCCATCGCCCCTAGGCATGGCGGCGAGGTGGCCGACAAATGCGTCGATCTGGTGGCGGGTGTGTTGGTTGTACACATCGCCGTCGGTTTTGGCTTCGGCGATGACGAGTCTGAGAGGTTGGGTCTGGCACCGTGCGACTATGTCCGGGCGGTAGCCGCCGATCTGGGGAGGTACGACGTCGCCAGGAGTGGCGGAGACATCTGTGGTAACGCGGAGACCGGGGGCACGCTGTCGGATAGCGCGGGCTGTCATGAGGACGAGATCCCGATGTGCGTCACTTTGCGACATCTTGAAGAAGATCGCCTAGGTGCTCGGCGAGATCGTTGAGGGTGTCGACATCCTGTTCGGCTGCATCGTATTGGCGGTCGCGGAGGGCCAGATAGTCTTCTCGCGGTAGTGACTTGACCTTTTGTAGGAGGGCGTCGGCGAGGGTGATCATATCCGCGTCGGCGACCGAGACTTCGGATGGCGACGGGCGGATCGTCTCTTGGCGGTTTGCCTCGGCGACGACGATGGCGTCTTCGATCGAGCGAATGCCGCCGTTGACGAACTTGTCCTTGGCTTCGTCGTCGGCAAGGACGCGTGGGAGCTTGCGAACGTCCGCGAGCTTGAAGATCTGGCCGTCCCGGATCCAACGCCCAAAGTCACTAAGGTCGAAACCGGCACTAAAGATAGAGTCCTTGATGTCTGCTTTCTGAAGTTCGACGAACCCGCTGAACCGGTCGACCTTGAAGGCGTCGTCGCTGTTCACGTCACGGTAGTAGGTGTTCATGTCGTGGAACGCGTCAATCTGCTGAGTGATGGTGTTCTTGTTGCCCCCGCAACGAGCGATCATCTCGTCATAATCCATGAACTCGACGTTGCGTAGGTAGTGGAGATAGCGCGCCTTCTCGTAGGCTGGCCACTCCCGCGCACCCACGAGGTGTGCGGTGACGCGGATTGTCTCAATGTCGAGAGGCTCGGGGTCGTCAAGTACTAGGCATGCGATCTCGGTCCAGTCTCCGGGGGCGCCCTCGTCCTCAAGTTCGCGGTAGATTGCCAACCGGGTGTTGCCGTCGACGCACACGTAGCTGTCGCCGTCGGGCCAGACAACGATGGGAATCGAGATGCCCCTTGCCGCGCGGATGGAATCCTTCAAGGACCGGTACGACGAGGTTGTAGAAAGGCCTTCGGTAGCGGTCTGCAGAGCGAATCGGATGCGCTGCTCATCGAGCTTGTCCCCGTACTTCTCAAGGGCAACCTTGATTCTTGGGTTATCTCGGTCGAAGCCGACGCGCTCCGTGGGGATTGTTGTGTACTTGCTGTTCACGGTGTCTAACTTCGCTATTGATGGACCATGTCGTCGAGAGACGCATCAACTTACCAGATTCCCGTGCCGTTCGAGGTTCTTCGTGTCGTACTGCACCGTGCGTTCCGGCAAGAAGCCGCCACGTGTCACCAAGACACACCCGAAAAGCGGCTAGTGGAGCCATGCAGTGGTCGCCGCCGTTCTTCGACACCTCCCGACCGGGGCCGAGGCTCCGTGTCGTATACTCGCCGCCCGACAGTACGGCACCTCAACGATGGCGAAAGGAATCCAGGTCACCTGGCGTGACGAGGACGGCGTCTTCGAGGTCGAGTATTTTGACGGGATTGATGTCGAAGACTTCGACAGCATCCCTGCGTTCACGACCGTTCTATCAGATTGGCCGCGATACAACGGCGGCACAGGGGTCCGCTACAACGTGCGCACCAATCGGGAACGGGGATCCAAACGCGAGGTGCATCTCGTCGTCGAGTATCGCGAGGCGGACAATCCCGAACTCCGATCATTCAACTACGGCTGGGGCACGAACCGCATCATTCTTGTACCGGGCAGCCGTGAGGGACGCTGTCGCTGGCGCAGATCCGACGGCACGGAACTCAAAAACGTTCCGTGGACGGCGTTCGATGTCGCTGCCGCCCACCAGAGACCCCGGGCTAGGTACCTCCGGTCGCGGCGTTACTCGCGGTTTAGGAGCATCATTCTCTCCCACGACAGCCATCGCTGTGCGCTCACCGGCGACACCACCGTCCAAGCGCTGGATGTGGCCCACCTCATACCCGCACGCGAGGGCGAGAACGACATCCCGTCGAACGGCATAGCGCTGCGAGCCGACCTGCATCGCCTGTTCGATGCGGGGCTTTTCACTCTCGATCCCGACGGGCGGGCAGTCCTCGCCGGTCGCCACGACGGAGTATCGGACGCGTACCGCCGTCTGCTCCGTAACGCGAGACTGCGCGCCACAACACATGATCGGGTGCGCACCACGCTTGCCGCGCCGGAGTTCCGGCACCGAAAGTCCGCCCGCGCATGACACATCGTGCTTGACACGCAATGCAAGACCCGCCCAGATGTGGACGGCCACGCTGCTGCAACCCGGACTCTCGATCCCCCGTCCTCGTCGTGAGGCTCAGCGTCTTTGCGACCGGTCTAATCGAGCCCTCCGACTGCACCAGAATCCACCGTCGCTCCGCAATGCCTGGCTGACTACGCCGAACTCGCAAAGACTCAATTTCCAGGTTGTACCCTGCGCCACTGCGCATTTATTTGCGCCAGAATACGAGCACCTCCGCAGTCCAAGCGAACGCTGAGCCGTCTTCGAACTCCACATTCCGAGGCCGACCTCTGCGGCGGAGACATCGGATGTCTTTTTCGTGGGCGTAGCCTTTCGCACGATTCGCGATCCCGAGGGTACGCGTTTTGATCTTCTCTTCCGCTGATTTGAGCGGACCTTGCTCCATGTCCATGTAGTACGCCACGAGGCCCCACCGAAGGCCGTCAAACTTGAGCAGAGCCTCGCAAACGCGGCGGACATCTCCCCTGACGCTCGCCCATGTGAGCGTACGGGTCTTGACCTCGATGACGGCTGCAGCGTGGTTCTTCGGAGTCCAGACGACGACATCGAACCGACCGTTTTTTGGCAGTCGAACTCTCTGACGAACGCGTTTGCGAGCGCCACGCGTGTGTGTAAGGGTGTCCTTGATGTTGTGTTCGACAGTGACATAGCGAGCACCTTGCACGTTCGCGTGAATGGCCTGGGCGATGTTCACGGTGGCTAGGTACTCGGCACCCCCGGATAGCCACCATCCATCTTCTGTCCACTTCCGGTATTGCGCTTGCGCGGCCTGGATGCCTTGGACAGTCTGTCCAACGAGTTGGCTGAGCATCTTCTGGTGGTTCTTTGGGCGAGGCATTGGAAATTCCGATGGCGATAGATGCCGAGGTCGTGGCGGGGCCAGGGGTTGCCAGTCTAAACGACGCACTCGTTCCAAGTCGTAAGTGCTGTCGGTTTATCGAAGCGGTACAGAGGATGTGCCACCGGATCGCCGACATGATGGCGGACTGGGCCACAGGCAAAGCTCCAGCCACGTAGCCGGTGAGTGCCGCATTTTGAGCAGTCGAACGCGCTGTCTCCCAGCGCGTGCGCGGCATCAACCTGATTTTGAAGCGCCTAGCCCGGATATCTCACCAAAGAGTAGAAAGGGACCTCGATTTGCCGGATAATGTGAGCTTGTTCAACAACTTGCATCATCGGACAAGGAGGTCCCTTGAACACACAGTGTACGCCCCCGCAGCTTGGATTTCAG
>JAPOYW010000067.1 GCA_026706425.1 Gammaproteobacteria bacterium | reverse complement strand
GGTCGCAACATGAAGCCGATGCCATCCGGCACGTGGCCCGCCATGTCGTGAGCCCCTGGGCTGGTTGCCACATCGGCGACGACAGCCCCTTCGGATTTGCAGCTCGCGGACTGCGCCTCCCACCGTGATACCGTATATGCGATCAACACGTAGTCATTCACACCAATGGCGACCAAACTGTCGATTGACCCCGCGCTGCTTGATGAAGCCTTGGCGATTGGCGGCGAGTCGACCAAGAAGGCCACTGTCACGAAGGCTCTGCAGGAGTTCATCCCCCATCGCAGACAGCGTGAGATCGTGGAGCTGTTCGGCAAACTCGATTGGGATGATGACTTCGACTACAAGCGGGAACGCGCTCGGTAGCGAGTCCTTGAATCCGTCGGTTGTCGGCTCAACGTGTCTCCCGGCAGACGTCAGCCGTCTCGGTGCCGAGTGATCCGCCGTTTCAGGCGTCCCTCCACTCCAACCGGACCTTGAGGTTGTTCAACTGGTTCCATCTCAGCAAGCGATTGTGTTGGAGACTACCAACCACGATACCAGGCGCGATGTTCTGCTCATTGGCGAACCGCTTTACGCTCGCACGGTTGAACCTGCCTGCCGCTGTGAAACGTCGCCAATCGGCCGTTGGAACGAGGAACTTGGCAGCCCAGTTATCGGCTTCCGCCTCGATGTCGTTGCCATCTCGCCCAACTCCGTCCACGAACACGCTTTTCCTGCTGTGAAGCAGGATGTGGGCTGCTTCGTGGAACAGGCTGAACCATAGGTGGTCGTCGGTTTTGTGGCGCGCGCTCAACGCAATGAGGGGCCTTCGGGGCGAGACCCACCAAGCGGCGCCGCTCAAGCGTGTCTTGGCCAGTGGCTTGACCAACGCTAAGGCAACGCCTGCATCGTTGCACAGTTTTTGCGCGGCATCGAGTGCTTCGGAGAAATCGGTTCGCGTCAACCGTCGAACACGCGTCAGAGCCGACTTGAACTCCGAACTGTTGTATTCGGCGCAATCTTGTTCGCGCGCGTTGACCTCGGCTAGTCGAAGCCAGGCTGCCAAGGCGAATTGGCTGCTCTTGAAGCTAGGGGAGTGGCGAAAAGCCACGCTGGATGCCCCGTATTTGGCTTGCCACGCTGCGGTCGATGCGACGCCGAAGAACGCCAGTAATTCGGAGACGGCCTCCACGGTGGAAGAGGGCTTGCGGATTGCTCCCCGCTCGGCCAGTTCGGCCATGGGGAAGTTGCTGGACCAAGATGCGCCTTCTCGTGCGGCTTCTTGCGCTTCGTTCTCTCGCGTCTCACGCAGGCGGTATTCCGCCTCGAGGCCAAGCCAGATACTTGCGTCGACGCCGAGGACCTTCTCGAACTGGATGGCTGTTATTGGTTCGATGGGTGCCTTCCCAGCGATGATCTCACTGATAAGCTTCGGTGAGCGACCGCAGCGCCGCGCGAGCTCCGCTTGAGAGATGTCGTGCGCCGCTAGACGTTCGCCGACCACCCATCCGGGCGGCACGGTGTAGTCGGGTTTGTATTGGTTGGTCGTCGTCGCCATCTCTGCTAATCCCCTAGTGATAGTCCGCAACTTCAATGACTGTGATCGCCGTCACTCGTTCAAGATCGATCCCACCGTCCTCGGATTGTGGCACGGGGTCGTGATTCGGTTCGAAAATAAGCCTGAAAGACCGGTCGAGATCCACGGCGAACTGGCCTCGTCGTTTGCCCTTCAGCAAGTGGCGACGTTCGGGCCGGCTGGCCGGCACCAGGGAGAGCGTTTCCGCGTTCCTCAGCACCGCGAGACGGATCATTAAGGATCTGGCCAGCTTGTCACCGTAGGACTTCCTAAGTGCAGCTTGCGAGTTGAGTATCTTTCGGAGCTTCTTTGTCCTGAAGGCGATTTCCAACTGCTCGGCCTACAAACGTTACGCTTAGCGTAACGTTTTATGCTGATTGGTTCAACGGGCGCAAGTTATCAACCAGTACCAAGCATAGACGCCAAACACACCTCGCCGGGCGCATACGTTACCAGTCACGAATCCTCGAACCCGTGGCTCTGGAACTTCAAAGTCCGGCTGTTCTCGGTCACGGTACGCACGACATGTTCCGGCGCACCATCGGGGATGTTGGCTTCGATCTCCAAGCTAACCGTTACATCGGTGCCCACGAGCCCTGAGAGGTGCGCGATCACCTCTTCGGCTATCTGGCTGGCGTCACGACCAACCCGGGTCGGATCCAGAGCTACTGAACCGTGAAACCGGCGTGGCTTGGTCTCGATGGTCGGTTCAGGCGGGAGGCTCGTATCCACCGACTGCCCCAGTCCGGTGGCCGCCCCAACGGGCACCGTCGCACTGGTCCCAGGCTGCCCGTGGGATTGTGCGCGTTCGGCGTCGAGCTGCGGCGCTGCCACGGAAGGTTTGACGACCAGCACTGAGCTCTCGGGTGAGATTTCGATCCCGCCAAGCTCCCGCAGGCCGCGGTAGCGGCCCGTCTCTTCGTCGTACGACTCAGCCAGAGCGAAGCCATCCAGCTGCCAGGAAATCGAGGCGGCACCCCCCTCGATTGCGCGGAGCAGAACGTCAGGACCACCGAGCCGTGGGAGGTACACGTACTTGGCGAAGTCATCGGAGATCTGACGAACTTCCACATGGTTTCCGCGCCAAAGGGGTACGTTGTCCAAGTGGTGTCGTAGAATCGAGCCGTGGAACGACGTGACCAAGCGTTCGTCCCGGCGCAACCGTTGGCTCGTACGCTCTGCGAGCATTCCAGCACTGGTTAGACGGATGGCCTTCCATTCGACCGGCGAATCCGGTTTCGCTTGTTCGGGTGCCAAGAGCCACTGGTAGGTCTCCGGTAAACGTGCCTCGACCGTGTCGTCTGCCGTCTTGCGCTGTGTCTCGGCCTGTTTGGCTTGGTGGGGGTTGAGGTTGAGTTCGTCTTTCTCGTCTACGATGGACTTCCATGCCAAGAACCTTCGGAGCGCCTCGTCGAGATCCTGGTAGCGCACCTTGTCGGCCGCAAGAAACACCAACGTGTTGCGGTAAAGGCGGGGTGAGCTGCCGCGCGACTCTAGGATGGCCTGCGCGGCCTCGACGGCGACCTCCGAATCCCGGGAATACGCCTCATCCGGCGCAGAAAGCACAACAAGGCGCACCGGGTGGTCGTCCGGGACGTCGGCACCTGATGAGGGCAGCGGATGAACACCCGAGAAATCTCCCCTCGCCCGGAGGCTCGTCCGTAGACGACTCTCCAGTTCCTTTGCGGCGAGATCGGGATCGCGCTTGAACTGCTCGGCGCGGTCTTCCGCAAGCTTGGTAACCGTTGGCTGGGTGGCGTACCAGACCCGGGCTCCGTCTTGATAGAGGTAAGTGGCCGCAGACGCAAGCCGGCGCAATGCATCGCCGAACACCGCTGGCGCTTCGCCAGGCACAACGCAGCCTAGCTTGACGCGCCCGTCGTCGATGCCGCGGTGTGCTGCGGCCGTGGATGGCGCCGAACCCAAATAGACCGTGCGCGCGACCCGCCGCGTTGCGGAGAGCTTGCCGAGGTTCGGCGCCGCCGCGTCGATTCGGAGTGGAAGGGCGTTCGGCCCGTCCACGTCCGTCTCGATCACCGGCGCCCAGTTCTCGGGCAGGTAGCGGGTCAGTTCGTTTCGAACACGGTCGTCGTCGATGGGAATCGTGGAAGGCAGGATCAGCGAGTTCTGGTCGCCGCGCTCCCAAAGGCTGTGGATCACTGCTGCCATCAGGCGCAGCACGCCCCGAGTACGCTGGAATTTCGCCAGCGCCGACCAGTCCGAATACAGCCGGTCGAACACCTCGGGATGAATGGGATAGGCGGCCTGGATACGACGTTCGTACTCCACCGTTCGGCACTCGGAAGGAAACTCGACGCTTTGCGTTCGATAGAGTTCCGCGTACGCACGCGCTGTCACGTCGCGATGCTTGTACATCTCCGATCCGGCGAGCGGCTCGAACAGGCGACGGCGTACGATCTCAAACCCTTCCTCGGTGCTTGCCGGACGCCACGGAGACTCGACGCGGGCGACGACATTGCGCAGTCGATCCAAAGCAGTCCGACCCCGTATGCCGCCGACCTCCGCATCGTCGGCTTCCGTTCGGGGCGATGAACCTGACGTATCCGACGCGGGCAACGACACCACAAGCAGGCAATCGTCCGTGTTGGACACGGACTCCGTAAGTGCTTGGGCGAATGTGAACTGCGTCTCGAAACTTCCCCCGGGCAGGTCGCTGCCGTCGTGGAGCTGTCGGGCGTACGACACCCACTCGTCGATCAGAATGAGGCACGGTCCGTAGTCGTCCAGGAGTTCCCGGATCGTATCGCCGGGACTCGTGGCATTCTCGTCGTCGGCCCGTAGACGCTCGAACGCTTCCCTGCCGCCAAGTTGGTAGGCCAGTTCGCCCCACAGCGTGCGTACGACCGTTCCGTCGTATCCCGAGGGGTTGCCCGGTGAGAGGCGCGTTCCGACGAGCACTACGCGACGGGCGGGTTGGATGGCTTCCAAGCCCGCTTCGGCGAGCACGTCCTCGACGCCAGCTAGCTTTGCAGGCGTGATGCCGGAGAACAGGTGGTACAGCGCCAGCATGGAGTGGGTCTTGCCACCGCCGAAGTTCGTCTGCAACTGCACGACCGGATCGCCGCCCCGACCGGCCAGACGCTGCACGGCGTCGACGAGCATGCGCTTCAAGCTCTCCGTGAGAAATGTCCGCCGGAAGAACTCCGCCGGGTCGCGGTATTCGCTGGAGCCTTCGTTGCGATGGACCTGGGACAGATCCGCCGCGAACTCCGCTTGTTGGTATCGTCCGCTTGCCACGTCCATGTGGGGCATCGCCACTTCGCGCCACGGCTTCAACACACTCGTATCGGTCACTTCGATGAGTGCGCCGGCGGCCCGACGCTTCTCGCTGCGTACCTGCTCGTCGAGCACGAGGCGTCTCAGTTCCTGTTTTATTTTCGCAACCTCACCGGCTTGTTTGGCGGAAACAGCCGTTAGCAGCCGCTCTGCCGAGTCGAGCGCACGATCCGTGTCGTCACTCGAGAAGCGTTCTTGATGCGCCCACTTGTTGCGCCAGTCGCGAAGTTCCGAAACGAGACTTCGTTCTGTGAAACCGAGTGTGTCGCGGAACACGTCGTTCCAGGTATCCCACATCAGCTTTAGCAAACCGGCGGCATCCCACTGCTCGATCGGCTTCTCCGCGAGGTTGGGATTCTCGGCGAAGCGTCGGATGGTCGCGATGTTCACGGCCCGCGCCTTGGCCTTGGCCATGACCTCTCGTTCGACGAACGGCGCTAGTCCGGCGCGAAGAAGATCCATCCCGGTGCCGATACGGTCGTGATTGGTGATGGCCATGGCCCTCCCCCGAAGAACCCCGCGAACGCCCCCGAGCCTAGCGAATAGGACTCGTCTCCGCCAATGCCGGGATTCTCACAGGCGGACTTCCTTGTACGTCGCCAGTTCCCAGCCGTGAAATACCAGTGCTAGGCCGATGTGCTGGATGGACGGGTAACGCTGTTGCAGGGTTTCGTCCGCGAGGTATTGTCGTAGCTGTGCCGCCGCTTCCGACAACCTCGAGTCGAGCACGGTGTCGCCCAGCTTGTCGCGTCGGTGCAGGTACTTGATCTCGATGACGTATCCGAAGGCTATGTCGGGAAACCGGGCGACGAACGGTTCGAGGTAGAGGTCAGCGTGACCCTTGTTTAGCTCCTGCTCCGAGTGGAGCAGGAAGTGGGTTGTCAGGCTGAAGTGGGCGGCGAGAAAGGCCTGAACGACTTTTTCGCCGTCGATGTAGTCGCGGATTCCTGTCTGGCGGGCGATGGCGTCACGAAGGAAGTCGAGCACTGGACGCCACTGCCCCCGGTGCGCCATTTCGTGCGTCAGGCGCGAAAGCGCCAATGGGTCGGCGGAAAACACGCCGACATCGTCGTAGGCATCGCGCAGATATCCGTACATCAGCCGCTTGACGGTCTGGTTTGGGATACCCAAGTGCGCCGTGGCTTCGGACGCGCCGCGAATTCCGAGCAGGCCGAAGTAGTACAAAAGCGAGAGGAAGTTCTCCCGGCGGTCCAGCCGGTCGAGCGGGAAGCTGCTCTGCACGTCGCCGTCGATGCTGTTCTCGCCGATGAGGTGACGGAGTAGATGGAAATTGCCGTTCAACGCGTTGTCGGCGGTGTTTGCCGGGCGTCCTTGGTCGACGACAAGCAAATGGCGGAGCTTGCCGTAGTCGATGCGCACGTTGTCGTCGATGGGGTTGTCCGGCGGCGGTTTGTTGGGCATGGACTCGTCGAGGAAGTAGAGCACCATGTCCGTGTTGAAGATCTCCGTTGGTGCGTCCTTGGCGAAACGGTAGCCGCCGTACCAGTCGCGGATGAAACCAAGCGCGTCGTCAATGTCCTGGTCGAACACGCCGAAATCCCGGTACATGGCCAGCATTCGGCGCACTTCCAGTTCCGTGAAGCCGAGGAGGTCGTTGAACTCCGGGCGCAGGCTCAAGTTCCTGCCGATGTTGAAACCACTGGTCAGGTCGTCCAGCGTGATCGGCGAGACGCCCGTGACGAACAGGCGTTCCATACCGCTGCCGCGGCCGGCGCCCGCCTTCAGGGCAGCGAAGAAGTTGCGGTAGAAGCCCCCATGGTGCGTAAGTGACTGGTAAGCCCCTGCACCGCGATGGGCGAGGATAGTATTGGCGAAGTTGTCGTATTCGTCGATGAGCACATACAGTGGAATGCTGTTGCGACGGGTGTGACGGAACAGTTCGTTGAGCTTCGCCTCGATGGAGGGAGGCGCGAGAATGCGTTTTGCGGCGTTCTCGGAGAAAACGTCCGGATTGGACTCCAGCGCGTCACGTAGCTCGGATTCGCAATAGGTCTCGAACTCCCTTTCCAGCGTCTCCAGCACGTCGCTGACAGCGGAGAAATCGAAGCGCAGGATGACGTACCGATTCCGTCGGCGCGTCGGTTTGCGACCGATGTCCGTGTCGCCGAACAGAGCGTCAAACGCATCGGCCCGATTGCGGTCGTAGTAGCACTCCATCAGCGAGACCCAGCACGACTTGCCGAACCGGCGCGGGCGGATGAGCACTGCATAGCGCTCTTCCTCCAGCGCACGTAGATGCCGGGTCTTGTCCACGTACATGCGCCCCTCCTGCCGGATCGCCGCGTAGTCGGCCCAGCCGTAGGGAATGCGAGGGTAGTCGGAGGGCATCAGCCAAGCACCGCGAAGCTGCTGCAGATCGATACCCGCTCCGTTGGCAGGACCTTGGGGTAGAGAGTCGCTTCGACGGTCACTCCCTTCGACGGCGCATCGTCGAGCAGTTCCGTCGGCAGCCAGGCTGTGTAGCTGTGCAGAACATCTTCGACGGTTGGACTGTGGACAGTAACTTTGCCCCACCGTCCCTTACCGAGTGGTCCCAAAAAGCCTGAGGCAATCGCCGTGTTGGGAAGGCGAAGGGAGCCCATGACATCCACTTGCGCGCTTCTTTCCCGAAGTATGCCGACAATCGTACGCTCCGAGGACCCTTGAGGTGTCTTGGCAATGATCGGGTTCGGTTTTTCACGTCGACGTCTCGCAGTCACCAAGACCCGCTTGTCGATACTGCCTGCAGGCGGGCGGCGAGCCGTGATGCCAGGCAGGAGGTCGACGGTAATGGCGCCGGATGCGTCGCGTCTGCGTACGAGATTCCGCGTCCAAGAAGTGTCGCAGTCGTGGATCGGCCAAGGCGGCCCGAGTTCGTCGAAGAAAACGGCTGAGCCGCAGTTGCAGCGGAAGAAATGGACGGCTTCCTCGCAATGTCGGCAGGTCGTGGGCCAGGTGACGGCGCCACACCACCATCCGTGAACGGATGTCAAGGATCCCCCAAGTCGGAGAGCATATCGCTTGGTTCTAGGTCCTCGGCATCCTGTCGCGCCAAAGTGGCAATCTCCGGCCAGCTTTGAATAAGCGCGTTGTATGCCAAGGCTTCGGCTGGCCGGTTTCTGCGCTCGGCCAAGGCGTACAGCCTATAGGCGAGGTCCCGTGCCGCGCTCGCGACACCACCCATTTGCCGGACGAGCCGGGCGGCGACCTCTTCCCCCAAAGGAAGTACACGAACAAGGTGGTGGATGGCTTCCCAGATGGTGAACCGCTCATCGTCCGCAGGGCTCCAATCCGGAGGCAGCTCGGCGGGGCGAAGTAGTCGGACTTTACCCGCCTTTGACTCCAGGATGCCCGCTTCCACCAGGCCGCCCACGCTGGTGTTTTTCGCCTTGGAGAGGGTCTCGGCGACGCCATATTCGCCGTCCGCAAAGCCATGCTGCTCGAACCACGCCAGGGCCCAGCGGGTGTCCGCGTCGAAGTCGCCCTCCTGCTCGGCGAGAACCTCGTCCAACGTCTGATTGATTAGGGCCAAGGCTTGTCGAACTGTGACGGGCTGGCCCTGCGCGTCGAGCACCTTGGCGTAGCGGGTGTATACGGCCATGCCGGGTCCGATGGCAGCCTGCGCCAAGTCCACCGGCGCGATGTTGCCGGACTGCAATCGGGCGAGCGCGCCGGGGAGTTCCGCCTTAAGCGCTGCGACGAAGTCGCGCCGGGTGGCGAGCAGCGCATCCCCCGGTCGCTTGCGGCAAGCTAGGACGATGCTGGAGGCAAGCGCGTTGGTGCCGATGCTCGTCGAACGGGCGCTTCTCTCCGTGCGTATCGGCCATGTGCCGGTGATGGAGAAACCGGATCGAATGGCAGCGTCGAGGAACACTTCCCAACCCGTGCTGGCCGTACCGGTTTCGCTGCGGGTCTCGGATTGTTTGAAGGCGTAGTAGACGGTGACGGGAAGTGCCTCGTGTGTCTGTTCCGCCAGCCGGCGGATCGCCTGGGTCATTCCGTCGAGGAAGAATCTCTCGGCGGCCCGCCTGCTGCCTTGACGATGGGGGGCGGCCACGAGTTCCTCGGTCTTGGGCACGGCCAGCGTCGCAAAAAGATCGGGAAGTACAGGCCTCAATGCTCGGCGGAGCCAAACGTAGAAGAAATCCGAGAGATCGGCGTAGCCGACATTGTCGTAATAAGGTGGGTCAGTCGAGACGACCTTCAAAGTTGACAGCGATTGAGACGCCGCGTCGGCCATCGTGGCAATACCTACTGGCCTTTCCGAGAACGCCGAAAAAACTCGTTCCACCCAACTCAGAGCCGTGGATGTCCAATTGCCACTCCCATTGGAAAACGGGTTTGCTTCGGCAAAGTCCCACACCATGGGAATGGCCTGCCGGGTAAAAGCATGGGCAACGAACTCGCCAGCGTTTTGCCAAGTGGCGTTTCCGTTCCAGAAGTCGACGGCGCGCGAGAACGCACATGCCAGATACACCGCCACTGCGTCGGCGTAGGCAAGCGATCCCATGCCGCCCGCATCGAGCGGCGTCTCGTCGTCGCCGAGACTCGGTACGGCTGTTTTCCGAATCTGATCGCGGGCTTGCCCCACAAGTTCGGCAAACGTCGTCAATGCGACCAATTGACGGCGGGTAAAGAGGTCACCCCAGACTGCGAGTCCGTATGGGACACAGGTGCCACCGGTAAGCCTTGCCGGAACGTCGCCGGTGGGTGCCCAGTCGGGAGCAGCACGTCCCGCGGACTCCTCATGGTCATGACCCGGAGACAGGTAGACTCGTCCACGCCTACCCTCGGCGACGATCGCCATGAGTCGCGCATTCATTCGTCCAGCCGTTCCTTCGCTCTTGATGTAGTTTCCCGAGATGGGAGTTCCAGACAATGCGCATCGGAAATTGGCTCCTCGACCAAATTTTGTACCCGCCCTGGCACCTGCCGAATCAGGCGGAGCCCCCACCCTCGCGACGAAGCGGTAGCCGCGCCCCTCGACGACCGGCTCGACGTACGCCTCCCGGCCCTTCTTCGTCGACAGCATGAACGTCGAAA
>JAPOYW010000536.1 GCA_026706425.1 Gammaproteobacteria bacterium | reverse complement strand
CTGACGCCTTCCTATACTGCACCGAAACCTCCTGCCCAGAGTGCGGCTGGCGTGTACCCATGTCGCCGAGTTGGGTGATCGGCGAGAAGACGCGAACCGTCGCCGCGCTGGTTGAGAGGCCAGCCGAAAAATGTTTCGACATCGACATCCGATCCAGAGTTGGTCCGGACGCGATGGCGGCGGCGGTCGAGGCCGGTACGGTCAAGGACTCCCGATTGGAGTGCCCCCGTTGCGACCCTTCGACATTGGTAAGTGCACTTCGAGGCGACCGAAAGGGATCCGGCGGCCGTGGTCATGGATTGCGGCTGTGGGAGAACGACGATGTGCTCCCCCGGGACACAGACGTGTTCGGCGAGCGGCTTTATTGCGTGCGTTGGCGACCGCCGCCGCTTGACGCATTGTTGTGGGCGGAACAGCGCGGCGAGGAGGCACCGCTACCCGACTGGGTCGATCTCGATCACGCGATCACCGCTTTGGTGCTGTTGCTCGAACCGCACAAACGGGGCGAGGTCGGACGGCTACGGCAACGCCACTGGCTGGCGGAGGACCGCGATCTCGAAGAGGCACGACGCCGTTTGCAGGCCGCGAAGCGGCTCAACGCAACCAAGCAGGAACTCGCCGAGGCGGCAGAGCGCCTAAAGCGTGCGCGCGAGCTAGTCGGGGGCCGAGCCCACCGCCTCAAGGCTCTTGCCCGCTCGATACCTAGGATGCTCTATCGACCCGTAGTCGAATCCGATAGGGAACGAGAAGCGCGCGCGCTGGCACTCCTTCGGGAACGTTTCACCCATTGGCAGCACCGGGGCCATATCCCTAGTCGAACGATCACGACGGGTGCCAAGACCGACGAGCTGACGCGGACACGCGGCTGGACGCATTGGCACCACCTGTTCACGCCGCGCCAATTGCTGACGATCGGCCTATTCGCGGAGTCGGTCGCCGCGTCGGAGTTTCAGGACGAGGATCGGGTCGCATGCCTGCTCGGCGTTGGGCGGATCGCGGACTGGAACAGCAGGCTGTCGCGGTGGTGGAAAGATCGAGCCGGCGAGAAAGTAATCCAGACCTTCAGCAATCAGGCTCTCAACACGCTATCCAATTTCGGCTGCCGGGGTATGCGAACACTATCGGACTCCTGGTACTTGATGCTTCACGACGCTCAAGTTCATGGCAACTACGAAACCGCACCAGCGGATGTCCGATCCATCAACCGATTTGCCGACCTGTGGATTACCGATCCACCATACGCCGACGCCGTCAACTATCACGAGCTATCGGAGTTCTTCCTCGCTTGGTACGACAAGCCGCTACCCGTGATATTCCCGACCTGGTCCGCAGACAGCAAGCGCGCACTGGCCGTTCAGGGTGCCGGTGCCGACTTCCGAAGCAGTATGGTCGATTCCTACCGATGCCTCGCCGCGCGGATGCCGGACCACGGCTTCCAAGTCGTCATGTTCACGCACCAAAACGCTTCGGTCTGGGCCGATTTGACGTCGATCCTCTGGGCAGCGGGACTCCGCGTCGTCACGGCCTGGACCGTTGGTACGGAAACGCCGTTCGGTGTCAAACAAGGCAACTATGTCCAAGGCACCGTGCTCATGGTCCTCCGGAAGCAGGCGTCCGAGCAGACGGCGTTTTCCGACGAAGTCGTCCCCGAAGTCGAGGCCGAGGTCGAGCGGCAGCTCGAATCGATGAACACACTCGACGATCGCGAAGATCCCAACTTCTCCGATGCGGACTACCAGCTCGCCGCCTACGCCGCCGCGCTACGTGTATTGACGAAGTACAAATCCATCGAGGACATCGACATCCGCCGCCAGCTGGAACGCGAACGGGCCAGCGACGACAACCCCATTGAAGCGATCATCCAGGATGCTGTGCGAACGGCCAGCAACTTCCTAGTGCCCGCTGGGTTGCCTCGGCATCTTTGGCGGCGAATTACTCCCGAGGAGAAGCTCTACCTGAAGGGCGTCGAAGTGGAAAGCCACGGCGACCTCCGCGCGGGCGTTTACCAGGAGTTCGCGCGCGGCTTCGGTGTGCGCGACTACCGATTCATGCTCCGAACGGAGAAGGCGAACGAAACGCGCCTCAGGACCGCTTCCGAATTCCAGCGCAGGGATCTCGGCGATACGCCGTTCGGCCGGAGCCTCGTCCGCCATGCTCTGTATGCCGTCTGGCGGACTGCGGAGGACGACGATACGGGGGGTGGCCTGACCTGGCTGCGCACCGAACTACCGAACTATTGGTCAGAACGAGAAGCGCTTATCGACGTCCTCCGCTACCTCGCGGCAATCGCCATCGACCACTGGCGCGAAGATGCGGCCGCTGCCAAGCTCGTCGCCGGAGTAGTGGAGAACGACCATGTCTGAACTCGCGGCCCCGTTGCGCCACGCTCTCGAAGCCACTGGCTATTTGTCGAATGGGCAGCCTGCGGCGCCCAGCGTGGGCCGTCGGGATCTCGCTCGATCTCCGCAGCATGATGCCGTCCGGCTGCCATCCTTCGAACCCGATGTCTGGTGGCGGAGCAACGCGGAACGGCACCGGCCTAGCGCGGACTTCGACCTCAAGGTGTATTTCAAATTCGCCGAAGAACCCGATGCAGTACCTGTGGCGGAATGGCAGCAGGAAATCTGGAATCAAGGGTTCGCACCGTTGCTATGGGTAGTTTCTCCCAACAGGATCGACCTTTACAACGGATTTGGTGAACCCAGCCGAACCGCTGAGGATAACCGGCTCAGGACCTTCACGCTGCTCGACGCGGAACTCGCCAAGCTCGACGCGCTGGCCGGGCGCTTGACGATGGAAACCGGGCAGTTCTGGCACCTAGCTCCGACCGTCAACCGAACGACCACGGTCGACCAGCGCTTGCTAAGGCACCTCGCCGCGCTGGAACGCAATCTGGTTCGCGACGATCTCCCTCGCGACGAGGCGCAAGCGCTGATTGGGCGATCCATCTTCGCGCAGTATTTGGTGGACCGAGGAAGCGTCACCCAGGAGGCTAGTTTGGCCGATCTCTTGCGCGACGGCGAGAGAGCCACGCAACTGTTCGATTCTCTGCGCGACGCCTTCAATGGCGACATGTTTCCGCCAACAGAGGCGACGATCCCAGACCCCCGGTACCTCGACGCCATCGCGGAATTTCTCGAAGGCACCGACCCCGAAACCGGTGATCCGTCATTTTTCCCGTACCGCTTCGATGTCATTCCCGTCGAACTGATCAGCGCCATCTACGAACAGTTCGTCCACGCCGCCGAGGCGTCAGCCGATCATCCAAGCAAAACCTCAGCAAAAAAAGCGGGCGTCTACTACACACCGGTGGCCGCTGTGTCCCTAGTGCTCGATGAGGTGTTCGAGGGCCTCGCCGGCGACGAGAGCGTTCTCGACTTGACCTGCGGGTCGGGCATCTTTCTTGTCGAATCGATGCGGCGACTGGTGCACCTCCGTTCGGGTGGCGCCAAGCCCGCACGTGAAGTCATCCGACGCGTGCTCTACGAGCAGATTCATGGCGTCGACATCATGCCGGAGGCGTTGCGCATCGCCGCGTTCAGCCTCTATCTGGCGGCCTTGGACCTGGACCCTGACCCCGGCAGCGCCAAGTTCGAGCCACTGATCGGCAGGACGTTGCGCGTTGGCGATGCGTTCGACATCGACTTTGGGGACAAACGATTCGACGTGATTGTAGGCAACCCGCCTTGGAGCTTCCGAGGCCAACAGGGAACGCGCGCCCGCAGGGCCAGAAGCTCGAACAAGACTCGACAGCCCCGGGGCGAGAGCCTCGATTTCGTCCGGCGCGCAATGGCCTTCGCGCACGACCGAACGAAGTTCGGGATGATTCTAAGCGCGACGCCGTTCTTCAGCCGCAGCGGCACCGGCATCAAGGCTGTCCAAGACATCGTAGAGGCGCTCGCTCCGGTTGGCCTCGTAAACCTGTCAGAGCTATCCAGATGGCTGTTCCCCAAAGCCAACATGCCAGCCATTGCGTTGCTGGCCTGTCGGGAAGAACCACGTCCCGATGGCATGACGTTGGTCCAGGCCCGCTGGTCGCCAACCGGCGAACGCAGCCACACGATCGAACTCGCCCCGAGCGACATCGCCACCCTGCCGATTCCAAGCTGGAAGCGAAACGCCGGTTTGCTCAAGGCATCGTTCCTCGGTCGGCGCCACGACCTGCTGTTACTCGACGATCTATGGGAGAAGCAAGCTCCGCTGGAATCCCGGCTTGAAGCCCTGGGGGTGCACCTGCATACCGGCCTCACTATTGGAAACCGCAGCCGTGACGCGTCGTTCCTTAGCGATCTGCCACTTGTTCAGCAAGGAATCCGCCACTTTGACATCCCCTGCGATCTGCCACCGTTCAGCGGCGGGGCCGAGCGACCTCGCGATCGAGCGGCGTTTGCTGCACCGCTCTTGCTGGTCGGCGAGTATATGCAGGACGGTGTTCCCAGACCCGTCGCCGCGGTCTCGGAACGTGATCTGGTGTTCACGAACTCCTACTTTGGTGCATCGTTCGACAAAGCGGACTCGGACGCCGCGTTTTTGGTGTCGGCCATTCTAGGTTCGGCTCTCTCAACGTGGTACTTCCTCATGACCGGGTCCGCGTTCGGCGTTTGGATTCGACGCTTGATGCGGGCGGACATTGTTGCCATGCCCACACCCGACCTCCAAGTTGCCATTGCGGCTGACGAGGGGAAACGGGTACTGGAGCTGGCGCGAACCCTACATGGTAGCTCACCGAACGAGTCCGACTGGAGTGCACTGGACAACGCCGTGTTCGACCTTTATCGGCTGGACGAAGAAGACCGGATGGTTGTTCAAGACGGCTTGCATCGGGCGACATGGCAATGGGATGAGGGGCGTCTCGCCTCTGTGGCGCCCGCCAAGCACGCGGATCTCGACAGCTACGCAAGAGCGTTTCTTGATGCGATGGATGCTTGGCTCTCGGGGGCCGGACGAAGACGAATGCGCGCGGAGATCATGGACATGGATGCGCCGCTGCGGGTGATTCGGTTCGTGCTTGAAGACACCCCTGGTCCTCCCGACGCACCGAAGACCGTACCTGCGGACGGGCCGCTCGGCACAGTCCTGTCCCGAATCGCCCAGCGGGCGAAAGTTCCGGTCACGGATGTTCTAGTTGGCGTGCGCGACCTCACCGTGTACGCAGACAACGAGATCTTGATCATCAAGCCAGCGGCGGCTCGGAACTGGTTGGGCGTGCAGGCGTTGGCGGATGCCGATGCCGTGGTGCGGGACAGCGTCGACGCACTGACCGCCTCTTGATGTTCGACTACCTGCGACGGCAACGTGTCGGGCCGGGGTCCGCGCAGATTGGACGGGATCGCATGGCCGATATCCTAAGAGTCCTAGACTGCGGTTGGCGGTCTGCGGTGAATACGGATGGCTTGCATCCCGAAATGGACGAGGTGGCGCTAACTGGACGTCTCCGTGCTGGGATGATTGCCGCTATCAACGACAAGCTCGTTCGGTCCAGCAAGAAGATCTCCATATTGCCGGGCACGGAGTCCTGGCCTGAAGGAGCCAAAAAGCCAGCGGGCCTGACGGACATTTCCGTCCACTTGCGGGAGATTCGCGAGCGACTTCAAGATCATGGTCCACACGCGATCATCGAATGCAAGAGAGTCGCGGGAAACGCGGCAGCACTCTGCCGCCTCTACGTTCTCGAAGGAATCGACCGCTTCAAGGAAACGAAGTACGCGGAGAGACACGCGGCAGGGTTCATGGCGGGGTATCTGCTGTCAGGCGATGCCCTCAGTGCCACCGCCGGAATCAACCGTTACTTGTCGGGCCAAGGCCGCCAATCCGACCACCTGAACACCTGCACGGTGTTTGACGCGGACTGGGCGAGGAGCAGTCGACACTCAAGACCAAGGTCCACGCCTTCCATTGAGTTGCATCACGCCTTCCTTACGTTCCTTGGGATCTCTAGCTGATCGCCTGCCACATGCTCAACCGCTACTCGTCACGCCGACGACCACTCGACTCGGCATTCCTGAATTCTCGCCTCAAGGGCGCGAAGGGCTACGACCGTATCGCCGGGTACTTTTCCCCGTCGATTCTCGAAGTTGCCGGAGAAGCCCTCGAGAACATCGACGGTCCGATACGTTTGGTCTGCAATTCCGAGCTGTCGCCAACCGATGTGGAAGTCGCGAAAGCAGCGGAGGCGTCCATACGCCGAGAATGGTGCCAATCACGACCCGAAGAAATCGGCAAAGCCGGCAAGCTCCGTTTCCGACGACTATATGACCTGCTCCGCACAGGGAGGATGGAGATTCGGGTCCTCCCCGACGAAGTGTTTGGACTGATCCACGGCAAGGCCGGCGTCATCACACTCGGCGACGGAAATCGAACGGCCTTTCTCGGTAGCGCGAACGAGTCCAAGACCGCATTTCGACTAAACTACGAACTGCTTTGGGAAGACGACTCGCCCAAGGCCGTAGCGTGGGTGCAAGAGGAGTTCGACGCGCTATGGTCGTCGCCGTTCGCAGTTCCCTTGGCGGACTTCGTCGTCAACGACCTCGACCGTCTTGCGCGGCGCACTCTGATTCGGGATGTGAACGACTGGCGGGATGGAGCGGATCCGGCGTCTGTCGTGGTCGAGTCGCCCGTGTACCGCAAGGAAGTCGGCCTCTGGGAGCACCAGAAACACTTTGTGAAACTCGCCTTCGACGCGCATCGCCAAGCCCACGGCGCTAGGTTCGTGTTGGCCGATCAAGTTGGGCTCGGTAAGACGCTTCAATTGGCGATGGCAGCTCAGCTGATGGCCCTGGTCGGCGAGAAACCCGTGCTCGTTCTCGCGCCCAAACCGTTGCTCCGGCAATGGCAAGACGAACTCGACGTGCTACTCGCGATGCCGTGCGCGATCTGGGACGGCGGACAATGGATCGACGAACAAGGCATCGCCCACCCTGCGATTGGTGACGACGCAATCAGACTCTGTCCTCGCCGTATCGGGATAGTGTCTACCGGTTTGATCACGCGAGGTGCCGAAGCCGCCGAACACCTTGCGGACATGCATTTCGAGTGCGTGATCCTAGACGAGGCGCACCGGGCCCGACGGCGCAATATCCGCGTGAACAAAACGTCCGGACTCGCTAAGCCAAACAACCTGCTGGCGTTTCTCCAACGGATCGCGCCACAGACGAAGAGCTTGCTCCTTGCGACGGCGACCCCCGTCCAACTCCACCCCATCGAGGCCTTCGACCTCCTGGACGCGCTCGCCCGAGGGTCGGATGCCGTCCTGGGTTCGCCGGGCAGTCATTGGCGGAATCCCACGCGGTCTCTTGGCATGCTGCTTGGCACGATGCCTCTGCCAACCGACTTCCACGAGCGCTGGGATTGGTTGCGAAACCCGTTTCCTCCGGCTGCCGAAGGGCCGGACTTCGGCATTCTTCGCCGGTCACTATCGCTTACTGACGACGACGCTTACGCGACCGGCCGCGCCGTTGAGTCGTTGCGGCCGCCCGACAAACAGAGGATTGAGAACGGGTTTCCGCGTTTCATGGAGCGGCATAACCCCTACATCCGCACAATCGTTCGACGAACGCGAGAATACCTGGAGAGCACCAAGGACCCGGCCACGGGCGAACCGCTGCTCGCCCGAGTGACCGTTCGACTGCACGGCGAGGCCCCGTCCGACGCGATCCGTTTGCCACCGTTCCTTGCGGACGCCTATCAACACGCCGAGACCTTCTGTGAGGTTCTCGCACTGCGTTCCAACACGGGCTTCTTCCGCACGATGTTGCTGCGCAGGATGGGGAGCACGATGGCAGCGGGACGTTTGACTGTGGAGAGAATCCTCGCAGGCTGGACGACCATCGACGATGACGATGACGAGCCGACCGATGAACTTCGGACGTTGACCGCCGCTGAACGCGATGCGCTGCACCGGCTAGGTAGAGCAATGGAATCGAACCAAGCAGAAGATCCGAAGTGTGCTCTCGTTCGCCACGTGCTCCTCGTCGACGGTTGGCTTGAACGGGGATGCATAGTTTTCAGCCAATACCTCGACTCGATCTGGTGGCTCGCTAACCGGCTAAGTGGCGAACTCGATGACGAACCAATAGGCGTCTATGCCGGTGCGAGCCGCTCCGGCATCATGCGCCGAGGCGTCTTTGAGCGCCAGTCGCGGGACGTGCTGAAAGATGGCGTGGCGCGAGGGGACCTACGCCTGCTGCTTGGCACCGACGCCGCATCGGAAGGACTGAATCTGCAACGGCTGGGGAGTCTCATCAATCTGGACCTCCCATGGAACCCTTCTCGTCTGGAGCAACGCAAGGGTCGGGTCCAGCGCATCGGCCAGCTTCGCACGGAAGTTGACATCTACAACATGCGATACGCGGGGTCCGTCGAGGATCGCGTACACGATTTGCTCTCAGAACGTCTAGAGAGCATCTCTCAGCTCTTTGGTCAGTTGCCCGACACGCTCGAAGACGTCTGGATCAACGTGGCATTGGGGAAGCAGGAGGAGGCGAAGCGAACTATAGAAATGGTTCCCGGGCGACATCCGTTCGAACTGCGCTACCACGAAGTCCAGCCGGTCGACTGGGAGTCTTGTTCACGCGTCCTAGATGACGCCACGAGACGAGCACGCCTCGGAGATGGGTGGTCCATTTAGTCCGATCACTCCCGCCGCCGTCTACGCAACGTAGCAAAGGCTCCTTCCCGGCGCTTCGGAGGACCAAGCTGCTTTGAGCTGCGCTCGTCACTTGGAAGCACTGTGGGCGAATCTGCCCAAACAACACGAAAGCGACCACCCATCTCGCCCGGACGAACACCACTGTAAGATATCGCTACCCATCGACCCAACACGCAGCCCGGAGCAGCCACCTCATGTCCAAAGGGAAGTCCCTGACACTCACCGCCGAAGGTGACATCACGGAAACGTCCAAGGTTGATGTTCTCCTGAACCACATCCGTCCCGAGTGGCGAGCCAAAAACCTGATTCAACGCGTAGAGAAGCTATTGAATGTGGATCCGAGTAGCGCGTGTCAAAGGCTGTTCAATGCAGCCATCCACGACCTGAGGCAGAAGATCGTCATCGCTGGGCTCGACATCGCCAAGGAAGCGTCCAAGCAACACAAACTTCCACCAATCACGAAAGCGGAGGATATCGAGGACTACCCAGTAATGCGAATCATCGATCTCGCCTACCGGATAGGTCTCTTATCTCGACCAGAGTGGCGGCGCATTCTACGCGCCTACGACATCCGTAAGGACCTCGAACACGAGGACGACGAGTACGAGGCGGGTCTCGAAGATTGCGTGTATATCTTCAAGACATGTATAGAATTCGTCCTTTCCAAGGATCCCATCGAACTCCTAAAGCTCACTGATATCAAGAACATCGTCGAGAGTGATTCTCCCAAATACCCTCACCGACGATGTTGTCGAGGACTTCCGCCACGCGCCCGAGCCTAGGCAGACAGAAATCTATCGGTTCCTAATCAATACGTCTATGAACGACAAGACTCCGGACGTAATCCGACAGAACTGCTACAAAGCTCTATTCCAGCTTAGGCAGCACGTCAAAAACAATGTCCGTATTTCCCTCGGAAGTGTGATAGCAGAGCGAATCGGTCGACGTGAACCATCATTCCTTCAAATGCTGATCGCCAATGCGGCCGGCATTCTACCATACCTTAAGCGACGGCAGCTTAGATCCTACTTTGATAGCTACCTTAAGAGAATGAAGACTGTCGGCCATCACTGGAAGCAATACTCATCACATGGAGATTTGCTCAGAAATCCCGAAGAACTTAGAGGTCTAGACCATTGCCCGGACGAACTCTTGGACGACCTTCTGCGGTGGTTAGTTCTCTGCTACATAGGTGAGCCCGGGGGTTATGGAACAATGGGCTATAGCAGACGCGTCTTCTATAGCAACTCGGGGGCACCCATCTGCCTCCGGCTGCTTTGCAG
>JAPOYW010000460.1 GCA_026706425.1 Gammaproteobacteria bacterium | reverse complement strand
ATTCGACGTCCACGTCGAGGTAAGTGGTCACTCACCAAGGATTTGTCGTACACCCGCGGCTCATGGTTCTTTCGTAACGGCGTGCACGACATGAGTCCCGTCGCGGCGTAGTATCGAAAGGATCGGCGTTTACGGGGATCGACGATGAATCGCGATTCACGCACCTGGAAATGGTTGGATCGCCGCCTGTTCAGCCTGCTTGTCGCGGCTACCGTGCTGGCGATGTTCGGATGTGACGCATCCAGAGATTCCGAGAACGCGCAAGCGACCTCCGCCGACGACCATTGGAAGATTGTCCAGGCCTACATCGATACGGACACGGCGTGGCATGCGAAGACCGACGAGATATTCCGGGCGGACTATCCGGATGAAGAGAGGGAGCGTCGGCTCAAGGGGGAACGCGGGGAGTCGAGACGGTTGTCGAGTTCTTGGAAGAAGAGCCCATGCCCTGGGCGCATTGGCACATCGGCGTCGGTAGCGAACTCGGCAGGAGTTGGCAGATCCGTAGGTATCCGACGTACATGGTTGTTGACGTCGATGGCACGATCCTCAGCCGCGGCGCGACGCTCGGGGAATCCAGGCCGTTGATCGAACAGGCGCTCAGTGATCCTCCGGCTGCATCGCCGACGACGTCAGAGGCGTAGCGTGGGCGCCGCTGCCGCAAACATCGCCGAAGACGACGTCCATGCCCAACTGCTGACCGGGACACCTTGATGCGCCTTGGCGCACTGGCGGGCCTCGGGGCCGTCTCGTCAATCGCGGTCTGCGGCGGTGAGCTTCCGGTTGCCGAGGCCGAATCGGTGGGCATGTCCACGGAGCGGCTTGGGCGAATCGACGTCGCGATGCAACGGCATATCGACGCCGGCAAGATTCAAGGCGCGGTGACCGCCGTGGCTCGCAGGGGCAACGTGGTCCACTTCGAGGCGCACGGGTTGATGGACGTCGCAGCCGCACGCCCGGTGTCGCGGGACGCCGTTTTCAGCATGATGTCGTCGACGAAAGCGGTTCTCGGCGTCGCGGCGATGATGATGATCGAGGAGGGACTCATTCGCCCGAGTGATCCGGTGGGGAAGTACATTCCCGAACTTGCCGAGATGCAGGTGGCGGTGCTGGAGGATCCCGCCGACGAGGACATCAGTCCGTTTGGGGTTGATGCCAAGAACCCGCCGGCGCATCGGCTCGTTCCTGCGAAGACGCCGATCACGATCCACCACCTGTTGACGCATACTTCCGGGCTCATGAGCGGCGGCCTTGGCGCGGCCTTGTCGGGGCGGGGCAAGGGAGCGCGCGGGACGCTGGCCAGCTACATTCCCACGCTCGGCGAGGTGGCCTTGGATTTCCAGCCTGGGTCTCGCAGGGCCTACAGCGGCACCACCGGACTCGATGTCGTGGCCCGCATCATCGAGATCGTCTCCGGCATGCCGTTCGACGAGTTCGTGCAAAGGCGTATTTTCGATCCCCTGCAGATGAACGACACGCACTACACGCTGCCGCCGTCGAAGGCATCGCGACGTGTCGCCATCCAGGGCCGCGACATGTCGGGCTGGTTGGGCGAGACCACCTATTTCTCGGGCTCCGTTGGCTTGTCGAGCACGGCGAAGGACTATCTCCACTTCCAGCAGATGCTCACCAACGGCGGCGAACTCTTCGGTCGTCGTCTGCTGAGCCCCCGTACCGTGGCGCTGATGACCAGCAACCATGTGGCCAACCTGCCCTTCCCCGGGAGGAAGGGGGGACCCGGCAGGGGCGCCGGCTATGCGGTCGGCGTCGTTACCGATCCGATTGCCGCAGACAGCCGGCGCAGTGCGGGGGCATTCGGCTCGGGCGGCGCGTTCGGCACCATATCCTGGTCCGATCCGGCCGAGGAAATCGCTGCGGTCATCATGTTGCAGCAACCCTACGGGGCGGCGATCTACGACTTCGAAAACGCCGTGCGGCAAGCGATCATCGATTGATCGCGAGCCCTTCCCAGGGGATCCCTATCGAAGCAGAAGCACAAGCACGATTCCCACGACGATCAGGGTGGAACCGGCAACCTCGGCGATGCGCACGTGTTCCCGGAACACCAGCAGCGAAACGACGAAAGCAACAGCAACTCCACCTGGCCAAGGGCGCGCACCAGGGGCGCGCTCTGCAGCGTCATCGCCGTGAAACAGCCTGCCGAGGCGGTCATTCCGGTGAGGCCGACCCAGACGCTCGTGCGCCACATTGTCGTGATGCGGTAGAGCGCTCCCGCCCGGCGGCCGATCCATCCTCCCATGACGATGGTCTGAGCCGTTGTCGCGGCCAGCAGCGTGAGCGCTGCGGTGAGGATGGTGTCGCCGTCGAGCGACAGTGACGCGGCGCGACGAGGATCAGAACGTACGCCAGGGCGAAAGGCAGCGCGAAACAGAAGCGCACGTAGCTGGCCTCGGTGGCGTCGAGGTGGTCGGTGAGTTTCTTCTGCAAGGCCGAACGAGCATTCTGCAGGCCAGCCGCCAGCAGCGTAATCGCGATCCACGGCTCCACGGCTACCCGCGCGACCGAGGTGAGGGCGGACATCCATCAGGGCTTGGGCGCCGGTTGTCAGCCAGAGGACCAACCCGCCTGCAGATAGATCAACGTGCCCTGCCACGAGGTGACGGAGTCGCTGCGGTAGATGCGCCCGCAGCAGACCTCGAATTCTCCGCGGTCCGGGTAGTTGCCGAAGACGTTCTGCACGCCCGCTTTGAGGGCGAACTTCTCGCGCCAGGTTCGGGTCAGTTCGACATCCACCATGACTTCCCGACCGAACGTCTGGACGGTTTCGAGCGATGCGTCGAGGGTGTTGTTGTACTCGCCGTAATAGCGGGCCCGCACCAGCAAGTCGAAGCGACCGACCCCGTGGACCGCGGTGATCACGCCACGGGTTGCGGGGACGCCGTTCTCGACATCGTGCTCGGCTTCGGCGTCCACGAACCGGCCGCGGTCGAGGATGCGGGTGCGATTGACGTTGAACGCGGCATTCAGTGTCGTGCTGCCGAGGAACGAATCGAACGCCCAACTCGCGACGAGGTCGATTCCGCCGGTCTCGGTCTGCACGTCGTTGGTGAAGAAGCGGACCTGGGTGATGTCGTTGGCGCCCGGTACGCCCAGGCGCATGAGTTCCGCAGCTTCTCCGGGCCCGACGGCGAACTGGGACGACAGCACGATGCGGTCGTCGAGCCGGATCCGGTACAGGTCGGCGGTAAGCGTGAAACGTTCAAGCGGCGTAGTCGCGAGTCCCAGAGTCCAGGACTTGGACCGCTCGGGGTCCAGCGGCTGCCCGCCGAAGAGTGCCGCCGCCGGATGCGTTGACGGAAACACGCCCTCGGCCCTGGGGAAGCCGTTCGGGTCGATGCGGGTGGAGACGTTCGTGGTGGCGAGTTGACCGGGAGTCGGGGCACGGAAACCGGTGCCGAGGGAAGCGCGCAGGTTGACGTTGTCGGTCGCCTTGTAACGTGTCGCCAGCTTCCAGATGCCGACATCGCCGAAATCGGAGAATTTCTCGTAGCGGACGGCGACGTTGGCCAGCCAGCGCAGCGTCAGATCCCCTTCGAGATCCACGTACGCAGCCTTGCTCTGCCGGTGGAGTTCGGAACTGAAGGCGGGCGGATAGCCCGGGAAACCGTTCGAGCCAATGGGGAGCGTGTTGTTGATCGGGTCGCCCGCAGGGCACAGCGAACCGACCGACTCGAAACCGGGAATTCGGCACTCGATAGCGGTGATGTCGTCGTCGGGATCGGCATTGACTTCCGCATCGGTGATTTCGAAGTTGAAGGGGTCGGGTCGCCCGAACGGACCGACTTCGTAGGAGGGCGGATCGCCCGCTTCTATGCGGTAGCTCTCGTCGCGGTATTCCATCCCGAAGGCGACGTTGACCGGGCTCGGCAGTCCGATCTCCCACGGCCACGCGAAGTCGGCGTTCACCGCCGTTTCGCTGTTCACCAGGTTGCCGGGGCGGAATCGTGTTGGCGTCTGCGGCCCCATCGAAGGATTCATGGTGTTCGCGATGCGGTACCGAATCTCGTCGGCACCGTGGCATGCGGAGAAGTCGAACGTGAAGCCGCTCGCGCGTTCTCCCCGTACGCCGCCCAGGATCGCCTGGTCGACCACATCCCCCGAGAACTGTGGCGTGAAACCCGATGGATACAGGGTCGCCCGGGGGTCGTAGATGGAACCGTCGGCGAGTCTAACCGGCAGTAGCTGGCTGACGCCGGGTCGCCGGTAGAAGAACCCGCCGGTCTGGTCCTTCGTCGCGTAGGTGGCGAATCCGTAGGGCTCGACCGCCGCCAGCGGCAACGCGGCGTTAACAACCAGATTGGCCTGGCGACGGTCTGGCTGTCCCCAGATTTGCGCGGGTCTTTCGAAATCCCGGTCGCCACCGATGCGGCGGAAATTGTCGGCGAAGCGCGTGTCGAGGTCGTCTGGGACGCCGTCGCTGCCCGGCAGCACTTGGACGATTCCGCCGCCTGGCGAGTAGGTGAACGTGAACGCATCGGGACCGTAGTAGGTGACGCCGTTCACCGTCGCTTGGCTAGCGGTCGCATTGAGCGGCGTGATGCCGGAGGTGCCGATGGCGATGTCGTAGGGTTCGGAGCGGCTCGTCGGGGCGGAATCGGAGGCCTGGACACCAATGTTCAGGAAACCGGCGTCTCCTAGCGGCAGGCCGATTCCTGCTTCGACCGTGGCCTCCTCACCGTCACCCTCGGCGTAGCCGCCGAGCCGCCCACGGACCTGCGAGCCCGAGGCATCGGTCTTCAGCTTGAAGTTGATCACGCCCGCGATGGCGTCGGAACCGTACTGCGCGGCGGCACCGTCGCGTAGGATCTCCACGCTGTCGATGCCGATCGCCGGAATGCTGCCCACGTCCGGGCCGTGGGCACCGAAGCCCCCGAGCCGCATCAGCGCCGCCCGGTGCCAGCGCTTGCCGTCGACGAGCACCATGGTGTGGTGGGTGTCCAGTCCGCGCAGATGGGTCGGCCGGATGAACGACGCCCCGTCGGAGATCGGCTCCCGGCGGACGCTGAACGAAGGCACGATGGCGTTCAGCACTTCGACAAGGTCGGAGGAGTTGATGCTCTCCACCTGCTCCCGGCTGAACACGTCCACCGGAACGGCCGTGTCTGCAGCGGTACGGGTGCGGACCCGGGTGCCGACACTGACGACCACTTCCACGAGTTGGTCGGCGTTGTTGTCGTTGTCGTCCGGCGCGCCAGTGACAGCGGTGGAACTCGCGGCTAACGCGGTTGCTAGCAGCAATTGAAGATGGTGGCGGTTCGAGCAGCGTACCTTGGGGCGGTCACCCATAGCTCACGCTCATCCCGGCCCGTACGTCGTTGTTGATCCCGTACTGCGGAATGGGATAGCGCAAGCCGTTGCGCGACAGGCGATCGAGACCCTCGATGACCTTGGGGAGAAAGGCGGGCGGAATCGCCATCAGGAGTTCGTCCTCCATCACGCCGCCATAGCGGCGTTCGGCGAAACACGGAATCGACAGGCTGGGTTCGCCGGTGGCCAGCGCCCGGCCCCAGGAATCGGCGCAGGCGGATTCGCCCACGCAGCCCCACTCGAGCTTCTTGTAGCCCGTCCACTGCAGGCCGTTGATGAACAGGATCATCTGCGCGGGCGTCGCGTAGATGAGGGCGATGTCGGGCGGATTGAGCCGGCCGCTCGCCAGTGGACTCACGGCTAGGGCGACATGTGCGCCAAAGGGTGCGAGGTCCATCGCCTGCTGGTGCTTGGCGGCTTCGGCGTCGTCCGCGTACCAGACGCCCGCCATGTTCTTGCCCGTGAGCCACTCCTCGCTTCGGGGTGCCAGCCCAACCACGGTGCGGCATTGATCGCCGACGAGGTCTTCGGCCGTGATGCCGACGGTCCAACCGTTGCGGCTGGCTTGGCCGACGATCTGATCCGTGGTGTGAATGTTCTTGGGTCGCCGGATGCGTGGCACGGCTTCCATTTCTTCGACGGTCTCGAAGCGCTTCATGCCAATCGGCGTCGTACGTAGACGCAGGTAGCGGTTCAGGCCCTCGACCAGGTCCTGCCAGTCGATGTTGGTGAGATCGGTGGCGATGACGTCGCTCATGGGTTCCTCTCCTGAAGTGCGTGTCAAATCTACTTGATTGGAGGCGCTTTGGGTTGGTTTGCACTGGTAGCGCTATGGATGGTACGTTATTAGCAGTTGGTGACGTTGAAACGGCGGATGCGGAGTCCTGTCCCGCACATGCCGGCCGGTGTGGGTCTGGCGTGGCTCCTTTGGGGCGTGTGCGCACACCCCGTAGTCGCCGCCGAGTCGACCGCCGATTCGCCAACCAGAATCCTGGTGGCCACGGTTCTCGATGCCGAAGGCGCGTCCTTGGATTCCTTCACGCTGACGGTATACAAGAGGGGAAACGAGCCGCAGGTCCACAGGTTCGATAGCGCCGAGCGTCGCTTGAGGATCGACTCCGGCTGGGGTGGCTTCGGGATCGCGCTCGACGCGCCGGGCCGTTCAACTTGGTTCGACGCGGTGAGTTTCAATTCCAACTCGGCTAGCCACGATCTTGGGACTATCCATCTCCACCGAGGACGCAGCATCGGCGGACGGGTCACGGACGCCCGGGACGGGTCGCCCATCGCGGGGGCCGGCGTCCGTTACGAGCCCAGCGCACTAGGCGTGTTGGCGATTGACGTTGCAGAGGAATACCCGCTCGGTTGGTGGGCCACCACGGACCGCGATGGGGCTTTCGCCCTGAGTCGTCTGCCTGAAGGCGGGGTTCGTCTCGAGGTGATGTCGGCTGAACACGTCACGCGGCCTGTCCGGCTGCCCGCCGGTACAGATCGCCTGAACATCGAACTTGGCGGAGGCGCAACGATCAAAGGGACGATGTCGTTGGCCGACGGAACGCCGGTCGAGGGTACGGTCTGGCTCCAATTCGACACCGACGGTTCGCGCGCGTTGGAACGGCAGGTCGATCCCGACGGGCGATTCCGGTTTGAAGGTCTTGCGGCCGGTTCGTACCGCTTGGCCGCGACGTCCAGCGCTGGGGTTGTCGATCGACGATCCCTCACGCTTGCTGAGGACGAACTCGTATCGGTCGGATTGGCGGCCGAGCCACTCGGGCGACTTACCGGACGGATTTCCGGCCTACGGGAGTCCGAGTGGGCATCGTTCTTCATCCGGAGTGACGACCAGTGGCAGGACTGGGTTCGCCAAGGCCAGTCGGAGTTCGGCAATGGTCGCTTCGTCGTCCATGGCATTCCCGACGGCGACCATGTTGCGGAGGTCACTGCATGGAAGGATCGGGATTCACGCAGGCTCACTAGGCGAATCAGGATGGCAGGGGGCGAGGGCTCCGCCGACTTCAGCTTTGCGGGTCGGTCGAGGATCAAGGGGAGGGTGCTCGCGGGTTCCCGCCCAGTACGGGCGGTGATGGTACGCGCTGTTCCCAAGGATCCCGCCCTGCCATTCGTAGCCGACATGTCCGACGTTGACGGCGAATACGAGATCCCGGGCCTTGACGACGGCGATTACGAGCTTCGCGCTCAGCTTGGTCTGCGCGGGACCCATCGATCCTTCGACGTCTCCGTGGTTGGCGACACGGCGTTCGACGTCCGTCTCGGCTCTTTCGCACTATCGGGCGCGGTCGTTCTGGAGGCTGACCATCCGTTTCGCTTGTCGCACCCTCGGGAAGGGCGGAACGAGGCCAACTGGGTGGTTCAAGCGAGATTGGTCTCTGCAAGCGCCGAATCGGTGATTTTCCGCGGGTTTACCGACAGCCGCGGCGCGTTCCGATTCGACGGCTTGGAGGAAGGTGAGTACCGGGTTTCATTTGCGTCACCCTATATCGGCGGGACCCGCGAGGTCGTAGTCGAGGGGTCGTCGGTGGAGAACGTGAACATCCGACCGACCATCAGCGACACGCGCGAGGTTCGAGTGGTCGATGACGATACGAAGGAAGCGCTCAACGACGTCTCGTGCGAAGTGCAGGACGGTGTGTGGGCGGGCAGTCCTGTGTATGACTTGAGGGACGGGCTGCCAACCACGTTGATCGATGCCAACCTGACCTGCTCGAAGAGGGGCTACGAAACGGTGCTCATTCGGTGGGACGGCAGCCCGCTCGTCATCAATCTAGCTCCGCGCCATCCCTGACCTTGTCTTGGCGTCTTTGGGTCGCCACCGGGCGAACCCTTTGATTGACCGCATCAAGTTCGGCCTCGGGCAATTTCCTCCTCCACGTAGGTAGGCGTTCGGACTTCCGAAGTCGAAGTGGAATTCAACGCTTAACCCCATTTGTCATCTCCTCGGATTGCCATAACCTTGGCTAGGCGGTGCCCGGCACTAGGAGGCCACCATGCAACAGCGTCGAGACCGCGTGCAATGGGTATACGCGGCGAAGAACAACCGCGAACTCGAGGAACGCTACGACGAGTGGGCGGGCGAATACGATCGCGATCTGCGCGAGGAATTCGAGTGGATCGCGCCGCGCGCAACCGTCGCCCTGTTCGGCAATTACGTCGCGCCAAGTGCCAAGATACTCGATGCGGGCGTTGGCACCGGCCTCGTCGGCGAGTGTCTGATCGAGGCCGACTACCACGACCTCCATGGGATCGATTTGTCGCTGGGGATGCTCGATGCGGCCCGGAGCAAGGCAATCTATCGCGAATTGCGCCAGATGACCCTCGGGCGAGTACTTGGACTTTGCCGACGACACCTTCGATGCGGTGATCAGCGTGGGGGTGTTCACCACCGGCCACGCCCCGGCGCATGCTTTCGACGAGTTAGTCCGCGTTACGAGAAACGGTGGTCACATCCTCTTTTCGCTGAAGACCGAACTCCATGAGCAGGGGTTCGGTCGGTACCTCGATGACCTGGAAACCGCTGGCAGGTGGAGCTTGGTGGAACGCTCGCAACGCTGCCGCCCGATGCCCAAGGGCGAACCGGAAGTGGAGCACGAGGTTTGGGCTTATCGGGTAGCGTCGTTGGCGTCGGCCACGTTGCGGATTACCGTGAACAACAGCGCCTTCGTCGTGTCGGCTTTGCGTCGCCGCCGGTTCAGCCTCAGCCACGCAGCCTGCACGAGATCCTCGGCATCGTGGTGGTGGTGCGTCAGCGCGAACGCGTACCGGAAACCCACCTGGAGCAGTTCCCTGTCGTCCAGCGCCGGCAAGGCCGTCGGCTGCGCCGTTCGGCACCCGTTAGTGCCCACGCCGGGGCGTCGTCGAAGCGGGCCCGAATGACGGTCTACGCCGAGGCGAAGCGCTTCAATCCTGCTCGTCGACGGCGCAGTCGACGCACAATCCCTTAACCTCCACAACCGCGTTGTCCGGCCGGAATCCGTGCTCGTCGGCGATCCGCGGCGCTTGCCGGGGTAGCGCTGGACGGCCTGCGCCAGGTAGAGCGGCTCGTCGGCGATCTGGGCCAAGAGCGTCTCAAGTCCGCTCGACTCCACCTCGTCCACGTGGCCGCATGAGGAACAAAGCAGGAACTGGCTCTCGTGAGCGTGGTCGGGATGGTCGCACGGGAAGTAGGTCTGGGCGGATTGCAGCCGGTGGACGAGTCCGGTTCGCATCAGAAAATCGAGGTGTCGGTAGACGGTCAAGGGCGCAATCTTGCGTTGCTGCCGCTGCTCGAGGAGCGCGATGAGTTCGTAGGCGGAAAGCGGCCGACCGCGGGTCAGCATTTCCGCGTAGACCGCCAATCGGGCCGGGGTCAGCCGTTCGCCCTTCTCCGCGCAGCGTCCTTCGGCGAGCTTTCGCCACTTCGCCGCAAGCGGTGCCGGTGTTGCCGACCGTTTAGCCAATTCGCAACGCCCTTGGTCCGATGTCACACCCGGTGCCGACGATCAAGGTTCATCGGGCTCGACCGGGAGGCCGTGGACCCCACCACTACCACATTTTCGCATCCAGTGCCAAAGATGCGCCGAGGCCAGGAGCACGCCGCCGGCAACGGTGATCGGCTCCTCGTACGGCCCCCCGGCCGCTACGAAGGCGGCCAGCACCAGTAGCCCCAGCCC
>JAPOYW010000381.1:43018-61535 GCA_026706425.1 Gammaproteobacteria bacterium | reverse complement strand
ACATAATGTTACTGCCCGTACAGACGTCGTTTTCTGGGAGAGAACATGGCCCGCGTTACTGTCGAAGACTGCCTTGAACATGTCGACAACCGCTTCGAACTCGTAATGCGTGCCACGCGACGTGCGCGGCAGATGCACCAAGGCGTCGAACCCCTCGTTGAAGACGAAGACGACAAGCCGACGGTCATCGCGTTGCGCGAAATCGCCGAGGGCTTGATCACCGACGAGGTATTGGACGCCGCCGAGATCCCCATCGATGACGAAGAAGAATTGCAGCATCCCTTTGGCGGCCTAGGAGATGACCGAGCAGACGATTTTTGAGCTTCGTCAGCGATTCGCTGATGGCGACCCGCCACTTTCCGGTATCGCTACCCCCGCGTTAGCCGATCCCGTCGCTGCCGAACCGGAAGTCGGCAAGCGCAGGACTCGTCCCGAACGCAAGACCGGCTCCTACTTCCAGAACCAACTCCGCGCCCAGGCCACAGCACCCGAAGTCGCCGTCCCGGTCGACATCGAGGAATTGCTCAAGACGCTCTCCGAGTACCTGCCGAAGAAGGAAGTCCAAGCCGTACGGCGAGCCTACCGATTCGCCGAGGGCGCCCACGCCGGCCAGTTTCGCCGAACCGGCCATCAGTACATCACGCATCCCCTGGCCGTCGCCGCCATCCTCGCCGGGATGCGCATGGACCACCAATCGATCATGGCGGCGGTCATGCACGACGTGCTCGAGGACACCGGCGTTTCCAAGGCAACGCTTGCCGCATCGTTCGGTGCCGAGGTGGCGGAGATCGTCGACGGCGTCTCCAAGTTGTCCACCATCTTCAATTCCCGGGCCGAGGCCCAAGCGGAGAACTTCCAGAAGATGGCCATGGCAACGGCGCGCGACCTGCGCGTCATCCTGGTGAAACTCGCCGACCGCCTGCACAACATGCGCACCATCGGCGTCATGCCCTTGGACAAGCGCAAGCGAACGGCTCGCGAGACTCTCGATTTCTATGCGCCGATCGCGAATCGACTCGGCATGAATACCGTTCGCGTCGAATTCGAGGAGTTGGCCTTCCAGGCGCTGTATCCGCTTCGCGCCGACCGCATCCGCCGAGCCGTCGAGTCCGCGCACGGACGCCGCAAGGGTATGATGGAGCAGCTAGAACGCTCCATCCAGGCCAGTCTTCACCGCGAAGGTATCGACGCCGACGTCATCGGTCGCCAAAAACACCTGTATTCGATCTACCGGAAGATGAAGACCCAGCGCAAGTCGTTCGTCGACATCATGGATGTGTTCGGATTCCGGATAGTCGTCGACCGCGTGGACACCTGCTACCGCGCCCTCGGCGTGGTCCACAACCTCTACAAGCCGGTACTCAGCCGCTTCAAGGACTACATCGCCATCCCCAAGGCCAACGGCTACCAGTCGCTGCACACCGCACTCGTCGGCATGCACGGGGTGCCCATCGAGGTGCAGATCCGGACCCGGCAGATGGACACCCTGGCCGAGAAGGGAATCGCCGGGCATTGGCTCTACAAGAACGATTTGGCTGCGGAAGGCAGCCACGTTCGAGCCCGGCAGTGGGTGGCCGGGCTGCTCGATCTCCAACAGCGTGCCGGCAACTCGCTCGAGTTCATCGAGAGCCTGAAGATCGACCTGTTTCCCGACGAGGTCTACGTCTTTACGCCCAAGGGCGAGATCATGGAACTGCCCCGAGGCGCTTGTCCCATTGATTTCGCGTACTCGATCCACACGGACATCGGCAACCACTGCGTCGCCTGCCGGATCGACCGCAGCCTGGCCCCTCTCTCCGCCGCCCTCGAATCGGGCCAAACCGTGGAGATCATCACCGCCGAGGAAGCCCGGCCCAGCCCCGACTGGCTGACATTCACGGTTTCGAGCCGCGCGCGGGCAGCGATTCGCCAGGCACTCAAGGTTCAACAGCGCTCGGAGTCGGTCCGCTTGGGGCGATCGCTGCTCGACCGCTCCCTCGGTCATGCCAATACGTCGATCAAGGCGCTTGATTTCCGTCGTCTGCGCTCCGTGTTCCGGGAATTCGGTGTGCGCAAGCTCGACGACCTGCTCGCCGAGATCGGCATCGGGAACCTCATGGCCTACGCCGTGGCGCAACGCCTGATGGCGGCGGACAATCCGGACTACGAAGCGGTCGATATCGAACGCGGCGGTCCGGTGGCGATTCGCGGCGGCGAGGGACTGGTCATCACCTACGCGCGCTGCTGCGGGCCGGTTCCCGGCGACCACGTCGTCGGACATATGACGCCCGGGAAGGGGTTGGTCGTACACGTCGAGACCTGCAACAACGTCGCCGAACTGCGCCGGCGGAGCCCCCGGGAGATCATCCCGTCGCGGTGGTCGAGCCCGACTCAAGGCGAATTCGAAACCACCCTCGACGTCGGCGTGAACCGTCAGAAAGGCGTCGTCGCGGAACTTGCCAACGCGGTGAACGCCGCCGACGCCGGCATCAACAACATCACCGTGGACGAGCGTACCGCGGAACACTCACGCCTTCGTCTCGAAGTCTCGGTACGCGACAAGGAACACCTCGAACGGGTCCGGCAGCGCCTGCTGTCCGTGGCGGCCGTCCAATCCGTGGATCGGCCGGTCGCCCCGGAACGGCACGTCGAGGACGGTTGAGGCCCCCGTGTCTCGACGAGCCGTACACACGGACGCCGCCCCGCAGGCGATCGGCACCTACTCCCAAGCCCTGGTAGTCGATCGCACGGCCTATCTCTCCGGTCAGATCCCTCTCGATCCCGAGTCCATGCAGATCGTCGCCGGAGGGATTCGCCGCGAAGTCGAGCAGGTGCTGGCCAATCTCGCTGCGGTGGCAGCCGCGACCGGCGGCAGCCTCGAGGACGTCGTCAAGCTCACGGTCTATCTCACCGACTTGAACGACTTCGAAACCGTGAACCAGGTCATGGCCGGCGAGTTCGACGAACCCTATCCCGCGCGTGCCGCCGTCCAGGTCGCGGCATTGCCGCGCGGCGCCCGGGTAGAGATCGACGCGGTGCTCGTACTGCCCGGCGGATGACCGCGCCCAGCGGCGAACACCCCGCAAGCGCCCCCGTGACGGACCTGCCGGGGGTGGGACCCGGTACGGCCGAGAAGCTTGAACGACTCGGCATCGCGACCCTGGGCGACTTGATACTCCACCTCCCCTATCGCTACCAAGACCGGACACGATCCGTACCTCTCGACGAGCTGGAACCCGGCAAGGAGTGCCTGGTGACCGGCGAGATCATGGCGTCGAGCATCAACTACGGTCGGCGACGGTCGCTGCTCACCCGGCTCGGCGACGGAAACGGCACCCTGACCATCCGGCTATTCCACTTCTCGCGCGGCCAGGAACGATCAATGCAGCCGGGTAGCTGGATGCGATGCTTCGGCGACGTCCGCATCGGGCCGACCGGGCTGGAGATGGTGCATCCCGAATATCGTTTGCACCGCGAAGAACCTACGCCGGCGCCGGCCGAACTAACGCCGGTGTATCCGGCCACGCTGGGACTGACGTCGGTCCGGATTCGAAAGTGGGTGATCGCCGCGCTCGGGCCTTGCGAAGACGCCCTCGCCAGCACGCTGCCCGACACGGAGTTCGCCGACCTCATGGATGCGATTCGGTTCCTCCACGCCCCGAGCAACGAACAGGACCGCATCAAAGCCGCCCGGGAACGCGTGGTCCTCGACGAACTCACCGGACACTACCTGGTCATGAAGCGGCGCCAGGCACTCCTGAAACGCCAATCCACCATCGCACTGCCTTCCGGGCCGAAACTCGGGAGAGAGTTGCTGAAGCAACTCGGTTTCCGCCTGACTCGAGCCCAGGCCAAGGCAACGGGGGAAGTGCTCGATGATCTGGCGAAGGAGCGCCCCATGATGCGGTTGCTGCAGGGCGACGTCGGCTCGGGCAAAACGGTGGTCGCGGCCTTCGCCGCGATCCGAGCCGCCGAGCGAGACTGCCAGACTGCCATCATGGCCCCCACCGAGATCCTCGCCGAACAACATTTCGAGACCCTGAGCGCTTGGCTGGCGCCACTCGGCATCGACGTGGGGCTGCTCACCGGCCGACAAAGCGCACCCGAACGGCGGACGCGGCTGGAAGCAATACGGGAAGGCCGTGATCTTGTCGCGGTCGGCACCCATGCCCTGTTCCAGTCCGGCGTCGAATTTCGGCAGCTGGCGCTGGCGATCATCGACGAACAGCACCGCTTCGGCGTACACCAGCGGATGCAGTTGCGCGACAAGGGCCGCCTACCGCACCAACTCGTCATGACCGCGACCCCGATTCCGCGCACCCTGACGATGGCGCTCTACGCGGACATGGACGTATCCACCATCGACGAACTGCCGCCGGGACGGCTGCCAGTGCGCACCCACGGCGCGGCGATGTCGCGGCGGGGCGAGGTGATCGACCGGGTCCGCAATTGGTGCCAGGCGGGCCGGCAGGGCTACTGGGTCTGCACGACCATCGAGGAGGACGAGGAGAACGAACTGAATGCCGCCGAGTCCGTGCATGCCGAACTGGCCGCGCAAATGCCGCGGCTGCGCTTCGGCCTCGTCCACGGTCGGCTGCCACAGGCGGAGAAGAGCGCCGTGATGGCGGAATTCAAGGCCGGCCAGATCGACGTCCTGGTCGCCACCACGGTGATCGAAGTCGGGGTCGATGTGCCAAACGCCTCCGTCATGGTGATCGACAATGCCGAACGGCTCGGCCTCGCCCAACTGCATCAGCTTCGGGGCCGGGTGGGCCGGGGTACGGCCGAGGCGACGTGCATCCTGCTCTACGAGGCACCGCTCGGCGCCGTCGCCCGCGAACGCCTGGCGGTCATGCGCGACACCAACGACGGCTTCAAGATCGCCGAGAAGGATCTGGAACTACGCGGCCCCGGCGATATTCTCGGCACCCGACAGACCGGCGAAGAGACCTTCAAGCTCGCCGACCTCGGCATCGACCGCCACCTAGTACCGCGTGCGGTGGAGTTGGGCAACCGCCTTCTTGCCGAGGACGAAGCCACAGCGCAGACGATCATCGGGACGTGGGGACGACACGACGCGGAGTACGCGACGGTGTAGCGACCGCTCCGCGGTCGCCCCTACGACGCGACCACTCCTCCCGTGCAGGCGAGTGCAACTCCACGGCGTTGCCAATCGGCAAGCAAGGCATCCCGGCCATCCTCGTTGATGGCTCGCACCGCATCCGTGACGACGGTGAGCGCAACCCCCGGATGTCGGGACAGCAATCCTTCGACCGCGTACCGATTGCACACATCGAGTGCGACGCCGTATAGCACGACCTCGTCGATGGCAAGAGCTTCCACCACCGGGCCAACACTCGGATTGGTGAACACATCGAAGTAGTGCTTGTGGAACAGGATGTCGCCAGAGTGGTTCGCAACGCGCCGAACGACCTCCGCCGCCGCGTCCTCGGGCTCCACGACCAGGACGTCGCGGAGAACCGTTTCGGGGATGCGCGCCTGCCCCTCGGTACCCCGCAGGCAATGGGGCGGGAAGGTCGCCACGAAGTCCGGCGTCGCGGAGAGTTCATCGTCCCCGGGATCGTGGTTGTCCGAGCTGGCGACGACGCGGATCCCGTTGCCATGGGCGAAGTCGGTCAACGCCCGAAGGTTCGCGACAATCGTCTCCGCGCCGTCGACGTAGAGCTTGCCGTCGGGCCGCATGAAGTCGACCTGGGTATCGACATCCCAGAACACTCTCGTCATGGCACCTCCTCAAGTCGCGGATTGGGCTTGTGCGTCCGTCCGACCTTGGCCCTGGGTTTGCCGTCGGTCAGGACGATGTCGGCCGTGAAGTCGAAATCGCCGTGGTTCGCGACCAGCGACGAGCCGACGCCGTAGGCGTCCACGGGCACGCCCATGGCCTCGAAGGTTCGGATCTTGTCCACCCCGAACCCCCCGGAGGCGACGATCCGCACGGATTCGAACCCGGCGCCGTCGAGTGCCTCGCGGACGTTGACGACGAGCTCGGGATTGACGCCGCGCGGGTCGAACTGACCCATCGCCGAGATCACGCTCTTGTCGACCAGGGTTCCAGAAGTGTCCAGGCGGACGCCGTAGAGGCGCGGCCCCAGCGCCCGGGCGACTTCAAGAGCGGTCTTGACGCTGTCGTTCTCGAAGTCCACGAGCACCACCAACTGCACCGACTCCGGCAGGTTCTCCGCGAACTTGCTGGCGGCCAGCGCCGTGTCGCCGCCGTAGGCCGCAATCGCCGCATGGGGCACGGTGCCGATGCCTTCGCCGCCCCACCATGCGCCCTGCACGTCGGTCGACACGGCCGCGACGCCGGCAATATGGGCGGCGTATCCGTCACCCGCCTGAACGGCGTAGTGGTCGTGACGGGCCGGGAAGTAGAACACGTCCTTGGGTGCCGCCGCGTCCACGATGCGCCGGGTCTGCGTGGCAATGCGCGTGCGTCGGGCGAGGGTGCCGAGATAGAGCGTTTCGAGATGGGCGAAGGCATCGTACGGGCCTTCGATGGTCATGATCGTCTCGAATGGTTCGACGCGGTCGCCGTCGTACAGCGCGTGCACGGTCAGCGCCGGCCAGTCGTCGCTCGCGAGCTTGAGTATCGCGATGGCCTCGTCGACACCGCAAAGAACCGCAGACGCCTTGCAGAACACCTGCATCAAGACGTTCGGCGAATGCCGATCCGCTCGCAGCACGTTGCGTGTCCGAACGAAGTACTTGTCGGAGTAGGTGCCAGCGCGCAACTCCTCGACGGGCAAGCGGAACGTCTCCGGAGGCAGGCGTTGAGGTCGTATCGAGGCCATTCGTCGCTACTCGGGCAGGGATGTCCCTTCTGCTGCAGTGCCGGAGTCGCGGGCTACCGCTGCTTGGGGCGATTCCGTTCCCGGTTCCGGTTTGGCAATAGTCGCATCGCGCTCCTTGGGCCACCGTCAAACCCTATGTTGCAACGCTCGCCTGACAGGGTCTCACCCACCTTGCTCGTTGCGACGACGGCTAAGAAGGGGTCCGTCCGTCACCGTGACCAGACGATAGAGGCCAGGCGCCACGCGCACGAAGAGTTCCGTCTCTCCGCCCGGATTGCCTACCCTGTGCTTGGACAAGAACGGCCCCGGGAACTGAGGCCACAACTCGCGCACATCGGCCACACGGAACATCGTCGACAGTTCTTCCTCCTGCCGCGCCTTGCGGACTTTCCCGATCCAGTAGCGTTCGCTCATGCCGCCGACCTCACTCTCTTGGCCTTGGCGCGCTCTGCCGCCCTCAATTCCGTGCGGCGCTTCCTCCTGTTCACCTCCGAACATTCCGGACCGCAAGTCACAGTCCTCCCTCCTGTCGCCACCAGACGCGCGGCTGGGATCTCGTTCGGGCACCATCTGCAGATCGGCAGCGGTCCCTCGAACGGATCGACACGTGATTCGGGCACTTCCACCGATTTCCATTGCACCCCTTCAACTCGCCTCTGCGCGATTGCGGTGTATTCCGCACTCACGTCGACTCCGAGCCACCGGCGCCCCGTGGCCTTAGCCATCTTGCACGTCGTGCCCGCGCCGCACATAGGGTCGAACACCAGTTCCCCGGGGTCCGACCACGACAGAATGTGGTCCCGCGCCAGATTCTCAGGGAACATCGCCGGGTGCTTGAATGCGTACATGTCCGACGTCGTTCCGTTCTTGCCAACTGCGTACGACCAGATGTTGTTACGCACCTTGTGCTCGCTGAGGGAGCGCTTCGTCTTCCGGTTCACCCCGTCCGCCCCCTTTAGGAACGGTACCGGCCACACCCCGGTTCGGACACTGGGACTCCTCAACGGATTGAACGTCGCCGGCAACCCGCGCGTGAAGACGAACATGAACTCGTAACAGTTCGTGTAGGCGCGCTTGCGCATGAACGGGGTGTTGCGCTTCTTGAAGATCATCGCGTCGTACACGACAAACCCGGCGTCCCTGAATGCGAAGGCCTGCTCAAAACTCGTCAACGAACGCCCCCCGTTAATCCGGTCGCCCACGACCCACACGACCACGCCGCCCTTCTTCACAACACGGGCAAGCCCCGACGCGACTTTGCCGCAGTCGAATTCGAATCCGTTGTAGTCCCGCAGATTGTCGTACGGCGGCGATGTAACCACCAGGTCCACGCTTTCGTCGTCCATCGCCTCCATGAACTCAACGCAGTCGCCAGTGTGGATCTCCCCTTCCTCCTTGTCCTCGTCCATCGCGTCGCTCGAATCACCCCCGACTGTCGTCGAAACGACCATAGTTCGACGAACGTTTCCTAGTCAAACCGACGCACATTACTGTCAGTCCTGCCGCACACGACCGTCGCACACTTCAGTTCGACACCGAGCCCGCCGCCCTCTAAACTATGCCTTGTTCCACGCCGTGCCGTTCGTCGGGCCGTGCGAAAGCCCCGCCCACCGCAACGCCGACGGCTAGAAGCGCCACGCGGCATCCCGCCGCCTCGCGGAAAAACCGCCCTCGCGGCGGCACTTCGAGGAACCCGCATAGGAGGACTGCCATGTCCGCCCAGCATTCCCACGCATTGACCTTCGATTCCGACCCGTACTCCGTCACCAACTTCGTCGAGCGCATGCACGGCGAGTGCGCCCGCCTGCAATGGCTCCGCGAACTCGTCGTCAACTCCGTCGAGGCGATCGCGGCAACGGGGAAGGGCGGCTCCATCCTGGTCCACCCCGTCGATCAGGATATGGGCGACGGGACCACCATCCGCAAACTCGCGGTCACCGACACCGGCGAGGGCATCGCAGAGCACGAACTTTACAGCTCGTTCCAGGTCGCGATGACATCGCGCGGCCGCGGCAACTTCGGCATCGGCGCCAAGATTGCCGCCTTGCCGATGAACCCCGCCGGCTTGATCTACCGCTCTCTCGTCGAAGGCGGCGACCCAGCCGAACTAATCTGGCACAAGACCTACAGAACCGGCACGGGCCACTACGCCGCCAGCGGAATCGACGACGAGGATACCGGAGAGACACGCTACGTCACCGAGCCTAGCTGCGATCCCGACATCTACGACCAGATCACCGATGCCGGACACGGCACGCAGGTCGTTCTGTGCGGGGATGAGCCTGGCGACGACACCTGCAAGACGCTCAATCCCTCTCCGTCCAAGAGCAGCGGCAACCTGCATTGGGCTATCCGCGAACTAAACTTCAAATTCTGGCGCATACCCAAGGACACTGAAATTCGCGTGCAGAATACTAGCTCGAAGGGTCCCGCGAGCTACATCGTCCACGGCGGCGAGGCCGGCATGAAGGACTTCGCAACCGACCAAGGCGTCATCGAACTTCAGGTCAACCCCTACCGGGTCCGCTGGTTCCTCTTGGACGACAAGACACGCAACTCTCAAAACGGGTGGAGCGAAGGCCGCATCCTCGGCACCCTCTATCACGAGAGTACCGGCGTCGTCGAGGTCTACGCCCTTCGTCGCCAAAAAACCGCCGCTGGCCTCATGAACGACTTCGGCATCTACACCGGTGCCGACCGCGTTGTGCTCTTGGTCGAACCGAAGCACCAGGAACTGCTCCAGCCCACCACGGCCCGGAACGACCTGCGCATCGAGGACGAGGGCAACGTCAGTGCGCTTTACAAGGACATTGGGCAGGAATTCGCCAGCCTCATGGCGGACAAAGCCCCCATCCTGGCCAGCTACGTTAAAGAGCAGCTCGATGGGCTCAAGTCGACCTCAGACGACCAGAGCCTCCGCGAAGTCATCGCCCGCGCGGCCGCCCTCTACGACATCCGTGACTTCCGTCGCCTCGCCAAAGGGAGATCCCGCGTCTCCGACGACGAAACGAAGAACGTCCCCCAAGCCCGCCCCGTAGACAATCACGATTCCGACGACGATCCCGACGAGCCGCCGACCCCGGTGCCGCCGAATCCTCGGGACCATCGTGAACTCGGACCCAGGCCGCGCCCAACCCCTCGACCGCGGCCACGACCGCGGCCCAAGCCCATCGCCGACGCGACCGGCAAGCGACGCGCGCAGGACGTACCGCCCGACATACCCCCTAAGATTTTCAAGTGGACTAGGCTTCCCGAAGCCGACGACGTCACCGACTACACGACCAACTCGCAACAAGTAGTCAAAGTGAACACCGAAGCCGAGACCTACAATCGCCTCCTCGCCTTGTACAACAGCCGTCCCGATTTCGCAGAACACCCCGAGGTCGTTGAAAAGGTCGTCCGGGCGAGGTGCGAGGCCTGCCTCCAGCTCGCGATCTTCTCCCTGGAGCGCGAGTTCGACACGCGTCGGAAACGGCTTGGCACCGACTTCGACGGTTTCTTCAAGGACAACACGGGTCGTGTGTGCCTCGATGGGATGGCATCGAAGGATGTCCATGTCGCCACTGTTCGCGAAATCCGCAACCTCATCGCCAAGGCCAAATCGGAGGCCGCTGCCGAGGCCCAAGCGGCCGGCTAAGGCATGGTCCGCCGCTAGACCGGGGGCCGCCGAACCATCGACTCGGCGGCTTCACTCGGCGCAACGAGGTCTGGATCTCTGCCGAGCGGAGCGTGGTCACGGCGACCACGACCCAATCCCTGGCCCGCGCTCCTCAGCACCCCACGCGAACCACACCTTGACCGACAGCAAGCACCATAGGTGGACCATAGGAATCGTGAGTCGAATCGCGATCGGCCTCTGGTAAAGTACGCAGGATGCCGTGGTGGGCGAACATCCAGATTGCGGTGGGAAGCAGACGCGGTGCAACCTACAGCAGCGCCCTGTGCGTCACTATGCCGAGTACTACGTCCGGAGATAGGATCGCAGGGTCATCGGGCGTCGCGGCCCCACGCTGCATTCAACCTAGGGTTCGAGTACGCTAGTCGTTGAGGGCGATCAAGCGGCCCGACGTTCCCGACCCTCGCGCAGCCCTGAGGTTGGTCGCCGCTTTGAGGAGGTGTTGGCGTGCCCAGCGACGAGCCGAGCGTCAGTCTCACGCTATCCATTTGGCGAGACTTTGTTCCGTCACGTACGCTCGCTTTGCGCCTGGACGTGCACCCCCAACTGCTCGACGCAGAGTCGGGACTTCTGGAGGAGGTCTACACATGGCGATTGCGAGAGGACGCTTTCGCAGGCATCGCCGACGACCAGACTCGTCTTGACCTCCATGACCGACTTGTGCGTGCGCTGGACGTCGCCAAGCCGCCCGACGAACGTCGTCTCGGTGTTCTGGCCGATTTCGTTAGTGCTGCGGAAGCCGCCGTGACAGCCCAATCCGTGAGTTGGACGCCGATCCACGGCCTGTCGTCTGACGATCAGTCGACACCGATTGAATTCAACGCGCTCCTTGCGTTGACAGTCCACCTGAAGTGGTTGCTTGCCTGCTTCGGCAATCGACCGGGAATGTCGGTTTCCATCCGATGAGTACGCCTTCCCTACTCACGCCGACACAGGCAGCCCCCAGCATTGCCGGGCTGTTCGGGAGCGACGGGACGTGCTGCCTCTCCGTGAGCGAAGAACGTGCGTTCGGTGGCGAATGGCTGCCTCTGGGCCGCATCAGACTGGCGCATACGGGAACCGACCGTTCTCCTCCGACCGTGAGTAAGTTATTGCAGCGGGGTGCCTACGAGTGGGAGGTTCCTTGCCACGACGCATCAGTTGCTACTGCCTCCAGCCTTCTAGCGGCCCACCCGCAGGATAGACGCCGCGTTGGACGAGCGTTGGATGAGGTGGCGTCGATTGCTGTGCGAGTCGGCCTTCTCCACCCGCGATTTGATTCCATGGCCATCGAGCAAATGCCGTTTCGGCGATCTACCACCGTCGTCGCCGATACATCCGGGATACTTCAAGGCGCATTGGACTTCGTTGCGCGGTTCTTACATCCTGCAGCACGCGTCAAGGTTCCAGCGATTGCGCAGATGGAAGTGGCGAACTTGGCCGATCGTTTCCTACAGATCCGCCGGGCCGACGGCGACAAGCGGCGCATCAGGGAATTGATGGAACACCTGACCAGTCAAGGCGGCCAACGGGCGCTCCTCAGGCTCGAACTTCAAGCGGACGCGGAAGTCGAACGAACCTATTTGCTCGGCGATCCGCTCCGATCCGCTTTCGAGCGGGATTCAAGCAGCGACGTCCAAGGATTGAACATCAGTGCGCCAATACGTTCGTATGCCGACAGGTTGATTCTCGAAGCCGCTCGGCACCATCAAGCCCAATCGGGACCTGCGCATGTGGTTCGGTTGCTGACTGGCGATCAGGGTCTCGCGCGCATGGCGCTATCGGAAGGCGTTCGCCCACTGTACTTCACCACGACGACAGCAGGCGGCGTCTTCGGCGAAACGTTATCCGGCTTAACATTTCATCCGTTTTCCGGTCACTGTCACTATGTGTCTTTGACAGCGTTGGTGTGGGAACTGGCCACCGGATTCGGCACCGCTAGACTCTCCAACTCGGACGGCGCGGCGTTCCAGGTCTCAGCGATTGGCGAGGGTTTGTCTTGGGCACCGTACCATGCCGACCAAGACCTTCTCTGGTGCACCCAGATACTACCGCTGAGCAAACCGCCGCCCGCTGGCAACGGCGCAAAGCAGGTACACGCACCTGAACATCATCCTGGAAGCGGTGGCGGGCCAAGCACGCAGTCTGTTGGATCAACACCCAGCACGTCTTTTCTGCGCTTCAATGTGCAGCGCATGTTCCGAGTCGTCTGTGCTATCGACGACAACCAAGAGATGACGACACAGCAGGCCGAGGATGTGATCCAGGCAAAAAGCGCGGAATACAGGCGTTTCCTGCAATCAGGCCGCATCGCCGACGTGACTAGGGGCACTTGGGTCGCGAACGACCGCACGCGGCACCTTTCCGCTGCCTTACGGAACGAGCGGGTCGACGAGGTACGAGACCTGCTTCTCTGCACCCCTTCCTTCGCTGCCTTCGTCGAGCACTTAGGCGAACTCTCGGTGGGGCAAACGCTAGATCCGGAACCGGTCGGTCGAGGGCTGACCACATACGCGACGATGGGAGAGATTGCCATGGTGTGCGCATCCGTTTCCGGCAGCGGGATCTTTCCTACGCCGGAGTGCCCAGAGCCGGAGGCGTTTGCCGATATCGCCTTGCGTCGTTTCTTGGCGCTTGACACCCAATCTCTTGGCCTCGTTGCCACCGGCGAGTGGTTGGAGTCTCTCGTTATGGATGAAGGCATACATCCCGAGGTCGCGCGACGCCTGCTGGACCAAGCGAGCGAGACGGGCCTTATACGCCGTTCGACGGAGGGGTCCACACCCCAGCTTCGCTTCAACGACAGGATAGTCCACGTTCTGCGAAGCGATTCCGGCACACCCATCGTTGAGCGTGCGTTCCTATATCGGGGAGACTACCTCATTCCCGGTAAAGCGAGCGTCAGCTTGCGGATCGAGGCCGCGTCCTAGTGGCACTTCTCGATCGCCTCAAGAGCGCTTCACAAGCGGAAGATGCGGACCTCCTTTATCTGATGTTCGGCATCCTCGCCAATCCCTTCCCAGCCGCGAATCAGACATCGGCCAATCCGCATCGTCCAATCGAGGCCGACGCGGAGGTGGAACAAAGAATCGTGACCTTCGTGCGCGAGCAGCGATCACAAGTAGTGGTCGTCGAAGGAACTCAAGGGGTCGGCAAGACCAACTTCCTGAACCACTTCGAGTCCGAAATCCGTAAGGCTATGGGACAGCTGGGTGGCTACTACATGGTGCGATACTTGGCTGATCCCGAACCGTCTTTTGACGGCACGACCCGACGGATTTTCGAAGAATTGGGCACCGACCATCTCAAACGCCTGCGGAAGCGACTACGAAGAGACAATAGTGCTGTCAGCGATGCGCGGAGCCAGGATATGAGAACAGCGCTTCTGAGACTCGCCAAGTCCACATCGCAATACGAAATCGACCTGATGATGCAATGGCTGCTGGGCCTTCGCGTTCTCAAGGCACACCGGCTCTCGCTCGGCGTTCAGTTTCGCCTAGATACCGTGGAGTCAAAGACGGCGGCGTTGCGGGACATCGTCCAAGTCAGTGCGGCTGCGGGTGCCTTAAAGGGATTGTTCCTTCTTCTGGATGAATTGGAGAAGCATGGCGGAGTCCTTGGTCCAACCGCGATCGTTCGTTACCTTTCGGCCTTGAGATCGGTCGTCGACGCGCTGCCCGAGCGCCTATTCTTGATGATTGGGATCACGCCCGACGCGCTAAGGCGCTACGCGGCGATCTTGCCGGCTCTTCGGGGGCGGTTACAGAATCAGATCACTCTAGAGCCCCTTGACGATGAGGAGGAGGCGCTCGATCTCGCTTGGTTTTATATCCGGACGGCTCGACGAGAAGCGCGACGGCAACGATCCAACGACGGCGGCGAGACTTGGGTCTTGAGCAGAGAAGAGGTCACCGATCACTTCGAGAAGTTGCTTGCAGCGGCTGAACGCGGTGGGGACCGCGGCGTGAGACAACGCGAGTTCCTCCATAGACTTCACGAATTGGCTGAAGAGAAGATCCAAGGCGTCAGCGACCAGGGAGGGGAGTGACCAACGGATGTTTCCTTCACCGTCGCTACGTTGGGACGGAACTCTGCAAAGCACCAAACGCTGTCGCAAGAGAGAGACAGCACGGATCACGTCCATCCCTGAACACGGACGGATGTCAGTGATATGTTGTCGTTCGATGGCAGTCGTCCGGTGAGTGCCGAAATGGACCTCACACTGCGATGCTACGCTCGCCTCCGCGGCAATCAATGGCACGCGATCTGTACCGACATCGATGTCGCTGCCGACGGCGCGTCGCTCGGAGAGGCGAAAGCGTCGTTAGCCACGTGCATAGAGCTTTACCTCCAGGGCAACGAACACATGCCCTCCGTCGACCGGCACCGCCTCCTGACGCGCCGGGCACCATGGCATGTACGCGCGAAGATGGCCTTCTTGTCCTCTCTGCAAAGACCGCGAGGCGACAGCGCGACATCTCTCGGTTTCGTCCTGCCGCCGCACTCTCCTTCTCCCGCTCCAGGCTAAGCCGACGAAAACACCTCGGAGGGTGCGCTCAGGCGGCCTCAGCATCAAGCGCGATTTCGGTGAGATGGTCACTGGGTTCGGCCAAATGCTCTCGGGCCCAGTCGCGGACATCGTCCTCATGGGTGAAGAGGACAACCTGAGTGGATTCGCTGATGGCAAGGAGCGTCTCCAGTACCACACGTTTCCGCAGCGCATCAGACGCGCTGACAACATCGTCTAATATCAGCGGGCAGACCTCCCCCTCCTTCGTGAGGTGACGCGACAGGGCGAGCCTGAGCAGCAGATACACCTGCTCCGCAGTCCCGTGGGAGAGCAACTGAGCACTGCGCCAGCCGTCGCTGCCCCTGACTTCTACCAAGAGTGTCTCGGGGTCCACGCGGCAGTCGTCGTAGCGCCCGCCGGTGACACGGGGAAGCCATTCGAGAACGGTCGCGCTCAGGATTGGCGCAATGTTGCGTTGGATCTGTTCCTGGGCCTGCTCAAGGAAGCGGATGGTGATGCCGAGCGTCCGCTCGAGAGCAGCAACTCGCTCCTTCTCACGCAGTGCATCGTCGAGCGCTTCCTCCGCATCGGCCACACTGGGTAGCGTATTCGCGAACTGTTCCAGCCGGACGCGCTCGTCACGGAATGCTTGGCGCGCGGCTTCAGCCTTGTCCCGAAGAGCGGACAGCGTCTCTTTGCCCGTTCGCTGGCGCCGGGCGTCGGCCAGCGCGGCTTCGCCAACGTCCGCGGCACGTCTAGCGGCATTGTTCCGCAAGCGTTCGGCCTCGCTTTCCATCTCGTCGAGCGATCGGTCGCCACGCAGCCGCTGCAGTTCGTCCCAATCCTTGCTCTGTCGTTCGTCTCTCGCAATGTCATTCTCTCGGTCCCCTTGCCATCTCTCCAACGCTGCTGCTAAGCCGTCTTCGTCGTCCGCCGTCACCCGCGCCGATTCCGCAGCAGCACGCAATTCACCCAGCGCTCTTTCGATGAGCTGCCTGTTCTCTTCGTGTTGTCGTTCTGCCCCGAGACGGTCGCGGCGATCTCCCTCCCACTCGATGCGCCTAGCGTTGGCCTGCTGTTCCATAGCGGAAAGACAGTCACGCGTGACGCTCCTCGCTCGGAAACCCTGCACCAGCGCATGGTCGGCCGAGGCGACGAGGGCGTCCGATTCCTCACGCAAGCGGGTGGTCTCTTCCGTGATTGCATCGAGGGGCTGGCTGCCGCACAGCTGCTGTAGCTCATCCCACTGCGAAGAGAGCTTGTCCCGTTCGCGCATGTCCTGCTTCCGTCGGTCCTGCCAGTCACGCAGATCCTCGGCCTGCAGCTCCGGTTCGGTGGCGTTACTCCCGCACGCAGCGGCGGTTTCGCACAGATGTCCGAGGATCTCGTTTCGCCGTTGGAGTTCCTTCTCATAAGCAAGTTGCTCCCGGCGGCGCGCATCGAGCCCTCGTACAAGGTTGTCGCGATGCACCGCAAGGACGGCGTCGGTACGGATGTCAACGCTCTGCTTACCGCTGTTACTGCTGGCGCGGGACATTGCCGCCCAAATGAGTGCGCCCGCTACGCCAGCGATTGCGATGACCGCCCCCACTACGCGGAGATCTTGCAGAGCCAGAGCAGCTGCAACCCCACCCGTGATGGCTACGACGGATGGGGCGAGCAACCACAATCTCCGTTGGGATTGCACCGGCGGGGCAGCGCTCACCTTCGCGTCGAATGCAGCGAGCTCGCCTTCGAGGTCCTCAACACTCGGGCCATCCGGTTCGTGGAGTGGTGGAAGGGTTTCCCAATCCTTTAGAACGCTTATCGCCTGCGCCGCGAGGTCGTCGGTGGCCGCCGAGTCGCGCGGTGGGCCATCGGGAAACAGCGCGTCCAGCTTGCGAATGCGGTTGAGATGGCGCTCGGCCTCTTCCGCTTCGCGCTCAGTAACGGTGGCACGCGCCGCGACGAGCCGCGCATCGGACTCGGCGATCATTCGGTCAAGTTCCTGAGCCGTGGGGCCGGTCACCTTGGTCAGTCCAGGCCGGTTCTTCCATGACGTGAGCGCCGCTGTCACTTGTGCGGCGATGGCATCACGCGCAGGCGAAGGGTGAGGAGCGCCATCGGGGAAGCAGCGTCGAGATCGCGGACACGTTTCAAGCGGTCCTCGAACGAAGCCGCCTCTGCCTCGGCAAGCGCGGCTGCCACGGTGTCAGCCTGAAGCCGGGCGTCCAGCGCCTTACGCTCCAGTCGTTCGAGGTCGGCGCGATGCCGCATGTATTCGCCATGCCTTGCCCGGGCCTCTTCCAAAGCGGCACTTGCCTCTGTCGCCTTTGTTTCCGTAACTAGCAGTGGCTTTGTGGGCGCACGGCGGGTGCCCACATGCGTCGTCCTGTATTCCCCAAGCCGTCTGAGTGCCTCTGCTGCGGTGGCATCGGTGCCGGCGGTTGCCGCAGCGCGCTGCATATCCTGCTGGAGTGAATCGGCATCACCGAGCACGCGAAGGATGTCCGCCTGTCGGATGCATGCCGTGCTGAGAAAGGACTTGCGGTTGAGTCCGAGCCAGCACGAGCCGTCGGGCGAGCCGTCGAAGAGGACATCGCTGGTATAGTCGCGGCCCGCTAGGTCGGCGTCTTGAGCACTACAGTCCACTTTCCCGGCGAGGTCGTGCCGCAACTCGACGCGATGTCCGTCCGCCAGCTTGACAACGGCCCCGGCCTGCCACGCGCCGGTCCCATCCCAAGGCCGGTGGCGCTCGGAAAACTCGCGGTCATCCTTCAACGGCTGGCCCTTCCCTCTCCGCATTCCGCAGAGTCCGACGTAGAGCGCCGCGTGCCACGAGGACTTTCCCGCCTCGTTCGGGCCGTAGATCACGTTCATGCCGGGAGCGAGGTCAAGCGTCCTCTCGTGGAACGGACCGAAATCGTGCGCCTTGACCGACTCGAAGTGCATCAGAACACGTCCAAGTCGTCCCGGCCGCCGAGTGCGCGGAGGCCGGTGATTAGGATCCGGCGTTCCTCGTCAGGTGACAGGTCGGCTTTCAGCACGTCGTTCACGAACTGTCCTCGCACGGTACGCTCTTGCCTGATCGCGTCGATGTTGTAGCCGGGGCGCAAGTCTCCCGTATGGACCTGAAAGGCGTCAAAGTACTCGTCCAGCACGCTGCGCAAGACACTCTCCGGCAGGTTTACGGGCGGAGTTAGCTCGCCTTGGACAGCAAGGCGTGCAACGCCGCTCCGTCCATTCACGAGTTCGACCAAGCGATTGCGAACCTCTTGCTGCGACATGCAGCCGGTGACGTCAAGCGTAAGGTCATTTGTTCGGGTAACAGCAACGATCTGGCGTTCTCTTTTCACCGAACCGTCCGTCGAGACCGTTGCGACCACCGGGCCACGCGCACCATCCTCACCGAACTGCAACGGATCGGGGTTTCCGGGGTAGGTGTGCCGCTCAGCGTCTTTTGGGCGGTGGTAGTGACCGAGAAAGGCATGCTGAATCCCTGCATTCTCGATGTCTATGGCATCGAACGCCGCGTGTGGTTGCTTGCCTTGTCCCTGCTCACGTCGCCACGCCCGAGCCGCC
>JAPOYW010000381.1:26802-43008 GCA_026706425.1 Gammaproteobacteria bacterium | reverse complement strand
CAAGAGCGTTCCGCTCCATGGAAAAGGGCGATGTGGGTGGCATCCCCGTCTGTGCGGAAGCGATCCAGAAAGTTGGGCGTGTTGGCCGGTGCGCAGTGGGCAGCGCCCCAGAGGGTGATGCCGTCCGCGAGCGGGACCGGCTGGAGACGCGGCTCGGTGAAGATGTGAACGTTGTCGCTCCAATTGCTGGTCGCATATAGGCTTTGTGGACCGTAGAAGTCGTGGTTGCCAGGTGCGATGTAGACGCGGATCGGGCCGAGTTCGGCGAAGGTCTGCCTGAGAAAGCCTGCGGTATCGGGCGTTACGCGGTCGTGTTCGTAAAGGTCCCCAGCGCAAAACAGCGCATCCGCGTCGACATTGCGAGCGAGTTCTGCAATGGCGAGGAGCGCCTCGCGGAGCGCCTGACGTCTGGCCCGCGCGGCATCCCCCGTGGCTCCACACCACGCAAATGCCGAATCGAGGTGCACGGCGGCGAAGTGGACGGCCTTCCTGTGCGGAGAATCCTACCTACCTGAAAATGATCATGACAAAAGAACGAATGGGTTGTTTGGTCTTCGTCGTTCTCTCCGCCGCGGCTTGCGCCGCTGCGGGGTCGGCAGTCTGTTAGGCTTCACCGACGCTGGCCGAGCTGGGCACGCGCACCGTGAGAGGACCGATGAGGAAGTGGCAGTGCATCGTCTGCGGATGGATCTACGATGAGGCGGAGGGGTTTGACGAGGACGGCATCCCCCCCGGCACACCCTGGGAAGACATTCCCGAGGATTTCATCTGCCCGGAGTGCGGCGTCGGCAAGGAAGACTTCGAGATGATCGAGATCGGTTGAGGAATTCCTTTAGGCCAGCGCTGTAGTCGCAAGATCGGGTCATGACGACCCGGGATTAGTCATTCAAAGGGGGACATGACCACATGAGCGACCAAGACACCACACCAAGCAGTCCGTCAGGCGGTATCGCCCTGCACTGGCAGATTCTCATCGCCTTGGCGCTTGCCGTCATTGTTGGTCTCGTGGCCGACGAGTCGACTGCGATCTTCGGCGCTCCGCTCACGGAGATCTTCGGCTTCTTTGGCGGGCTGTTCATCAACGCGCTGAAGATGATCGTCGTGCCCTTGATCGTGGCGTCGATCATCATGGGCGTGCGCAACATGGCGGGGCGCGAGAACTTCGGCCGGGTCGGCGGCAAGACGGTCGGCTTCTACGTCGCCACCGGTTTGCTGGCGGTCATCACGGGCCTGGTCTTCGTCAACGTGATCAATCCCGGCGGCGGCGAGGCGGTCAAGGCGTTGAGCGAGAACATGCCCGACGTCTCGGCCCAGCTGGAGCGGGTCGAGGGGCGCGACGCCGGCGACCTGGTGGAGGTGATCTCCCGGGCCATTCCCGACAACGTCTTCGCGGCCGCGGCGAACATGGAGCTTCTCGCGCTGATCTTCTTCAGCGTCGTGTTCGGCTACTTCATGGCCCGGCTCAAGGGTGCCGCAAGCGAGACGCTGACCAACTTCTGGACTGCCATCCACAACGTGATGATCATGATCACGACCTGGATCCTCAAGTTCGCGCCGTACGGCGTGTTCGCGCTGGTGGGCAAGGCGTTGCTGACGGTGCCGCTAGCGACGCTCGTCGAGGCGCTCGCCTGGTTCACCTTGACCGTTCTGTTGGCGCTCGGAACGCACTTCTTCGTGACCTTCCCGCTGCTCCTGCGGTTCGTGGGGAGGCTACGGCCCTACGCCTACTACGGGCGCATCATGCCGGCCCAGTTGATGGCCTTTTCCACGGCATCGTCTTCCGCCACCCTGCCGATGACGCTCCGCAGCGCCAGCCGGGCCGGCATTTCGGAAGGCACCACGAGCTTCGTGCTGCCGCTCGGGGCAACGGTGAACATGGATGGCACCGCGCTCTTCGAATGCGTGGTCGTGATCTTCATCGCCCAAGCGTTCGGGGCTGACCTGACGGTGGTCGACCAATTCCTGGTCGTGCTGCTCGCGCTCTTGACGTCGATCGGAGTGGCCGGAATTCCGGCGGCGAGCCTGGTCGCCATCACGCTGATCCTGACTGTGCTAGGCCTCCCCCTGGAAGCCATCGGTCTGTACATCGCCGTGGATCGAATCCTCGACATGTGCCGGACGTCCGTCAACGTGACCGGCGACCTGACGGTTACCGCCCTCGTGGCACGCACCGAGGGCGAGGACCTGCCCTTGGTGCGTGCCGACGAGGCCGGCGGGGAAGCGGCTGCCTAGCCCACTTGAGGCGTTCGTCCATTCGTCAATGGGAGTGAGCGCCGTCGGCAAGATCCACGCCATCGCACGGTTGATGCGCGTGGATCGGCCGGTGGGCACGCTCCTCTTGCTGTGGCCCACCCTCGCGGCGCTGTGGATTGCCGCCGAAGGTCTGCCGCCGATTGGCATCCTGGCCGCGTTCGTGGCCGGAACGTTCCTGGCGCGTTCGGCGGGATGTGTGATCAACGACATCGCCGACCGGAAGGTGGACGGGCATGTCGAGCGAACGCGCGATCGACCACTTCCGAAGGGCGACGTGTCACTCCGCGAAGCGCTGGCGCTGCTGGTGGTGCTCGCGGCACTTTGCTTGGCCGTCGTCCTGACCCTCAACGTTCCCACCCGCTGGCTCGCCCTGGCCGGCGCAGGCATTGCAGCCGCGTACCCGTTCCTGAAACGATGGACGCATTGGCCTCAAGCCGCGTTGGGCGTGGCCTTTAGTTGGGGAATCCCGATGGCATTCGCCGCGGTCAACGGCACCACCAACGTCATCGCCTGGTTGCTGTTCGGTGCGAGCCTCCTGTGGATCGTCGCCTACGACACGCTCTACGCCATGGTGGACCGGGACGACGATCTCATCGTCGGGATCAAGTCCACGGCCATCCTGTTCGGCAACGCTGACCGTGCCGTGATCGGCGCGTTGCAGCTGGCGACCGTCGGACTGCTCCTCGGCCTAGGCGTAGTCGCCGGATTCGCCCACGGTTGGTATTTCGGCGTGGCCGTCGCGCTCGGTTTGTTCGTGTTCCAGCAACGTCTGATCAAGAACCGCCACCGCGATGCCTGCTTCAAGGCCTTCGGCAACAACGTCTGGGTGGGATTCGCGCTTTTCGCGGGGGCCGTGGCCGAGTTCGGCGTGGCCGGAATCGGCGAGAGATGATCGACCGGATCGACCGCGTCGTCGACGCCGTCGGGCGGACCGTCGCCTGGCTCAACCTCGGCATGGTCGGCATCACCTGTGTCGTGGTGACGCTTCGATATGCCTTCGAAATCGGCACGATCTTCCTGCAGGAGAGCGTCGTCTACCTGCACGGCACGGCGTTTCTCATCGGCTTGTCCTACGCGCTGCAGCACGACGCCCATGTGCGCGTCGACATCATCTACTCGCGGCTAACCAGGCGAACCCAGGCGTTGGTGAACGGGCTCGGCCACACCTTGCTCCTGATGCCGCTGTGCGTCGCGATCGTCCTGTTCAGCTGGGATTACACGATCAGCGCCTGGGTGGTTCTGGAAGGATCTTCGGAGGTGGCTGGCGTACCCGCCGTGTTCCTGCTGAAGACCCTGATTCCCGTCTCGGCGTTGCTTCTGTTCCTGCAGGCGGGCGCCCTCGGGTGGCGGGAGTTGCGTTCACTCCGTGGTTGAGTTCCTGCCCCTCATCCTGTTCGCCGCAGTGTTCGTGGCATTGCTTGCCGGCTATTCGGTGGCGGCAACGCTGGCCGGCGTGGCATTGCTGTTCGCCCTCGTGGGGGCCGCCTTCGGCATCTTCGATCTTCGGGACTTAGGTTTCCTGCCCAGCCGGCTCTACGGGATCGTCACCAACCACACCCTGATCGCGGTACCCCTGTTTGTGCTCATGGGCGTCACGCTGGAGCGAACACACATCGCCGAGACCCTGCTCGAGAGCCTGTCTTCCGTCATGGGCGGCATTCGAGGCGGCCTGGGCATCGCCGTCACGCTGGTCGGCATGCTCATGGCCGCCAGCACGGGCATCGTGGGCGCCACGGTCGTCACCATGGGCCTGCTGGCGCTTCCGACCATGCTGCGCCACGGCTACGATCCCAAGCTTGCCACCGGGACCATCTGCGCGACCGGCACGCTGGGACAGATCATTCCGCCGTCCATCGCGCTCGTGCTGCTCGGGGATGTGCTCTCGGGCGCGTACCAGCAGGCCCAACTGAGTCTCGGCGCTTTCTCGCCGAAGACCGTTTCCGTCGGCGACCTGTTCGCCGGGGCGCTGCTGCCGGGATTGGTCCTGGTGGGGTTGTACGTGGGATACCTCGCCGTCACCGCGCTTCTCGCACCGAAACGCGCCCCGGGGAAAGCACGCGAGCAGCGCGGCCAAGGCTCTGTGCGGCTGCTGCTTCGCGGTCTCCTGCCGCCTCTGATCCTAATCGTCGCGGTTCTTGGCTCCATACTCGGCGGGTTCGCAACGCCGACCGAGGCTGCCGGCGTGGGTGCGATGGGCGCACTGATCCTGGCCGCCGCCTACCGGTCGCTCAATGTCCCCGTGCTGAGGGAGATCTGCATCTCGACGGTGAAGACGACCTCGATGGTCTTCTTCATCCTGATCGGTGCGTCGGTGTTCTCGTTGGTGTTCCGCGGCTACGGCGGCGACGAACTGGTGCAGGGATTGTTCGCGGAGATGCCCGGCGGCGTTTGGGGTGCCACGATCATCGTGATGCTGACCATCTTCCTGCTCGGCTTCATCCTCGACTTCATCGAGATCACCTACGTCGTCGTTCCCATCGTGGCACCGGTACTGCTCGCCATGGGGCTCGACCCGGTCTGGCTCGGCGTGTTGATCGCCGTCAACCTGCAGACATCGTTCCTGACGCCGCCGTTCGGGTTTGCGCTCTTCTACCTGCGCGGCGTTGCCCCCGCGGAAGTCGCGACGCTCGACATCTATCGCGGCGTCGTGCCGTTCATCGTCCTGCAGCTCGCCCTCATGGTGGTGCTGGTCGCCGTTCCCGAACTGGCGACGTGGCTGCCGGACGTCCTCTACTGATCGGCATGGTCGACTACCTGCTCGTGGTGGGACCCGGTCGGTCGGGGAGCGATTTCCTGTACCGCATCCTGCGCGCCCACCCGGACTACGCCTTCCCCGAAATCAAGGAGGGTGCCTACTACCGGTCCGTGCGCGCCTACGAACGTGCACGCGCCAAGGTCCGCCCCGCAGGCAAACTCCTTTGCGACATCGCGAACGATGCCTACCACGATCCCAAGCTGACATCCGGTGTCCGCGCATTGCAGAACCAAGGCATTTCGATCCTGATGGTTGTTCTGCTCAGAAATCACCACGACCGGGCACTGTCGGCCATGCGATTCCGCAAGAGCCGCGGACGGCCGTCGGCGCTTCTTGGTGCCCGGCATCTCGAGGAGTCCGTCGTCCGAGACCGGCTGACCCCACGGATGCTGGAGGACATCTTCAGCCTCGACGCCGATGTTCTCACGGTCGATTTCGCGGCCCTCGTCGAGAACACCGAACGGTTTCTCGCCAGGCTGGCCTCCCTTTGCCATACCGCCCCATTCGACGACGTGCCCGCGGAATCCGTGAACGTATCGACCCAAGCGAGGTGCGTCTGGCTCTCAACCTTCGGTTGGCTCGGCGCGGTGGCGCTTCGCAGATTGGGATTGACCCGCCTTCTGCAGCGGATCAAGGACTCGCGTCGGGTCGCCCGGCTGTTCTTCAAGGCACCCGCTTCCGGTCGGGAGGAAATTCGTCTCACCGACAGTTCCGTACGCATTCTCGACGACGCGCACCGCGAGTGCTGGTCGCTCGTGACGGAACTGTCGTCGAAGGAGCAAGAAGGCCTGTTCGTTCGGCGGTCATCGGCAGGCGGGCCCTGACCGGATTCAACGAGTCGGCTCACTAGCCGACGGCGTTGGACGTGTCGTCCACGAGCGCCGAGAACGTCGCTTCCGCCCGCCGGACGACATCGTCGAGGTCGTAGCGCCTTGCCAGTTCCCGCGCGTTCCGTCCCATTCGCTTGACCTCCGCCGGGTCGCTGAGAAATTCCTCAATTGCATCCACCAGCGCATCGACGTCCATCGGCGGAACTGCGCGGCCAAGCCCGAGATCACTCACCAGCGCCGCCGCTTCGCAACCCTCGCAGACGATCAGTGGCACCCCGCACGCCAGGGTTTCGTAAACCTTCGAGGGCATGGTCCCAGGCAGTTCGGCAGCCAACGGCACCAACGCCAAGTCAAACGAGGCGACCAACTCGCCGACCTGGTCCCTCGGGAGCGGCGCCTTGAAGACCACATTCTCCAAACCCGCAGCCGACGCCGATTCGATCAGCGTCCTCTTGCTCGGCCCGTCGCCTGCGAGTACGAACTTGATCCGGGGATTGTCGCGAAGCATTTCCGCCGCCCATAGAACGACCTCCAAACCCTGGAACAGTCCATGCAGTCCGCAGTAGCCCACCAGGAAGTCCCCTTCGCCGACACCCAGCGATTCCCGCAGGGCGTTGCTACGCCGCGAAGGTCGAAACAGCTCCAGGTCCGTGCCGCCTGGAATGACGGCCGTCGCCACATGCGGAAACCGATTCGCTATCGACTCGCTGGCCTTGGGGGTGGTGGCCGTCACCAGGTCCGACTTCTCGTAGCCCAACCTCTCGAGACAGCGCAACAGCCACAACGGAACGCGCCGCATCTCCAGACCAATACGCAACGCCGCCTCGGGCCAGACGTCCGAGACGTTCATCACGACGCGCGCCTTGGCCATGCGACCGATCAGGAGCCCGGGGAGCACCAGTAACAACGGCGGACTTTCGATGAAGACGATGTCCCGGCGTCCTATGCCGCCCTGTGTCCCCAGCAACAGGCTCGTCACCACGAAGGTCAGGTAGCTCAACAGACGGGGAAACGTGCGAACCGAGTTGGACGGCTTGAGCCAAGTACGGACCACCTGGACGCCTTCGATCCGCTCCTCGACGCGCATCCTGCCCCGAAAGCCCTCGAACACCTTTCCGGTCGGGTAGTTCGGCATGGCGGTGATGACCCGGACATCGTGCCCGGATGCCGCCAAACGCCTCGCGAGTTCGTAGAGCCGCGCCGCCTTGGCGCCGATCTCAGGCGGAAAGTTCTGGGTGAGGAAGAGAATGCGTAGGGGACGGCGTTGTCCCATCCCGTGCCCGCTTTGTTCCATGGAACGCTTAGCGCACTGCTCCCACGTCGCTGCGCGCGTTGATGTAGGCCTGTTCCGAGATGGCGTGGTATTCCCGCATGTCGGCGAGGAACGACCGGTAGGAGTCGAGCACGCGCTGGGCCAGTTCATCGCCCTCGGCCTGTTCTTCAAGCACTTCGTTGGAAAGCTCGGCGAATCGTCTCAAGACGTCGTCCGGCAACGGCCGAATCTCGATGCCGTGCTCTTCCACCAGAACTTTGAGCGCCGTGGCGTTACGCGCGGTGAATTCGTCAAGCACCTCCTGGTTGACCGCAGTGCAAGCCACCTCGAGCATCGCTTGGAGATCCTCCGGCAGCGCTTCCCACGCCTCGATGTTGATGATCGCCTCCAAAGTCGCGCTCGGTTCGTGCCAGCCCGGGTAGTAGTAGTAGCGCGCGATCTCCTGGAGGCCGAAGGCGAGGTCGTTGTAGGGTCCTCTCCACTCCGTCGCATCGATGACGCCGGTCTGCAGTGCGGTGAAGATTTCGCCCCCAGGCATAAACTCCGCCACGCCCCCCGCGCGCGAGAAAACGGCGCCGCCCAGACCGGGAATGCGCATCTTCAGACCCTGGATGTCGGCCAGCGAGTTGATCTCCTTGTTGAACCACCCGGCCATCTGCGCACCCGAGTTGCCGGTCGCCATTGGCAACACGCCGAACGGTGCGTACAACTCCCGCCATAGTTCCATGCCACCGCCGAAACGCAGCCACCCATTCATCTCCTGGGCGTTCATGCCGAACGGCGCCGTGGTGAACATCGCGGCGATGGGCATCTTGCCGCGCCAGTAGTAGGCGGCGCCATGTCCCATCTCGGCCGTTCCACCAGCGACGGCGTCGAAGACTTCAAGCGCGGGCACGAGTTCGCCGGCGGCGTAGACCTTGATATTGAACCGCCCGGCGGACATCGCCGCGAGCATCTCGGCGAGGCGTTCCGGTGCCGTGCCCAGCGCGGGCAGGTTCTTCGGCCAGGTGGTGACGAGTTTCCACTCGACGGTGGGTCCCTGGGCTACCTCGCTGCTGCCCGGTTCGGGTTCGACGGAGCAACCGGTCACAAAGGCCAACAACACGCTGACGGCGGCTAGGTGTCGCATGGATGAGCTTCCGCGTGCACTAGCCGCCATCGTATCAGACGGCGCCTCGTGCAAGCAGACCGCGACAACCGGTTGCAGCCCTCTCTTGTGGCGGTCGAATGAACCGCCCTAGCCGGCGCGCTCGGGCGAGGTCGAGAACGGTTCGTCGCCCACGTGGGCTTGCAGGCGGGCAAGTTCCTCGGTCAATGCCGACTGGACATTGGCGTATTCCGTCCTGCCGTACACCGAGTTCAACTCGTCGGGGTCGGCCACCAAGTCGAAGAGCTCCCACTCCTTGGGCTTGGACTCGTCGATGGTTTCGGGTTGGCCGAGGGCTTCGCCGTAGTAGTAGATCAGCTTGTGGGTCTTGGTCCGCACGCCGTAGTGGGCGCTGACGTAGTGGTGTGCCAGGTGCATCCAGTACCGGTAGTACATGGATTGGGGCCAATCGGCGGGCACGACGCCTCGACGCAGCCCTCGGAAAGAACGGCCCTGCATGTAGTCCGGCTGGGCAACGCCCGCCCAATCGCAGAAGGTCGGTGCAAAGTCGACGTTGGTGACGATCTCGTCCACGACCGTGCCGGGTTCGACTGCGGCGGGATAGCGCACCAGGAAGGGCATGCGCAGCGACTCCTCGTACATGAAGCGCTTGTCGTACCAGCCGTGGTCGCCCAGGAAGAAGCCCTGGTCGGAGGTGTAGACGACGATGGTGTGGTCGGCGATGCCCTCGGCGTCGAGATGCCCAAGCACCCGACCCACGTTGTCGTCCACCGACGCGACGCAGCGCAGGTAGTCCTTGATATAGCGCTGATACTTGAAGTCCTTGAGGTCGGAAGGGTCCGTGAACGAAACGGGGACGCCCGACTCCGCCGGCGTCAGGGTGAAGTCAGCGACATCCTGCGGATTCGGGACCGTCGCCCACCGCTCAGTACCCGGTGGCGGAGTCAGTTTGAGATCCCGGTAGGTCATGTGGTCGGCGATCCGCATCCGCGCCTCCCGGGCGGCGGTGGACCGGTTCGAGTAGTCGTCGTCGAACGTGACCGGGTGTTCGATGTGCTCGTCCACGTACAGGTGGGCGTGCGCTTCATCCGAATCCCACGGTCGGTGCGGCGCCTTGTGGTGGTACTTGACGAAAAACGGGCGATCCTTTTCGCGACGGGCCAGGTAGTCGAGCGTGAGGTCGGTGATCACGTCGGTGGTGTAGCCCTCGAACGTGCGCAACTCGCCGTTGCAGTTCATCTGTGGGTCCTGATGAACAGGATGTTGGGTGGGCCGGACATGACGATTGCTGGAAGAGAGACGGGACGTTAGCCCAAGACCTCCAGGTTCGCGTACGCGAGCATGAGCCACTTGGACCCGGCGTTCGCGAAGTTGACCTGCACGCGTGTCCGCTCGCCGCCGCCCTCGGCCTGGAGGACGATGCCGTCGCCGAACTTGGCGTGCCGGACCGATTGGCCGATGCGCAGGCCGCCGCGGTCGTCGACCAAGTCCTGCGCGCCGTTGCCCGCCTGGGCGCGGAAGGGCCGCGACACCGTCCCGCCCATACGCACTTCCTCCAGGCACTCCGGCGGCACTTCGTCCAGGAAGCGCGACGGCCAGTTGCTACTCTGCATGCCGTTCATGCGCCGCGTCTCGGCATAGGTGAAGTAGAGCTGGCGCATGGCGCGGGTGATGCCGACGTAGGCCAGCCGGCGTTCCTCCTCCAAACGTCCGGGTTCGCGCATCGACCGGGTGTTGGGAAAGAGGCCCTCCTCCATCCCCGCCATGAAGACCAACGGGAACTCCAGGCCCTTGGCGGAGTGCATGGTCATCATCTGCAGCGCCGGGCCACCGCTTTGGTAGTCGCCGCTCTCCAGTGCCGCCTGGTCGAGAAATTCGTCGAGTTCGGATGCCTGCGATTCCTCCTCGCCGGAATCCTCCATGGGAAACACCAGGTCGCGGCCGAACTGACGGCAGGCGGTGACCAACTCTTCCAGGTTCTCCTTGCGCGCCATGCCGCGTTCGCCGCCCTCCTTCGAGTGAAACGCCATCAAACCGCTCGTCTCGATGCATTGCTCGGCAATCTCGCCGAGCGGCGCGTTTTCGGCAGCTCCGGCGATGTCGTCGATGAGCTTGATGAACGCTCCGACGGTGGTTGCGGCCCGGCCCTTGAACGCTCCCTGCGCGATTCCGTCCTTGGACGCCTGCCACATCGACGTGCCGTTGGCGCGCGCCAGCGCACGGATCGCGTCCACGGTCTTGCCGCCGATGCCCCGGGGAGGCGTGTTGACGACGCGTTCGAAGGCGACGTCGGCGTGACGCTGGCTCACCAGGCGCATATAGGCCAGGGCGTTCTTGATCTCCAGGCGCTCGAAGAAACGCACCCCGCCGTAGATGCGGTACGGGATGTCAAGCCGAAGGCAGGCTTCCTCGATGACTCGGGACTGGGCGTTCGACCGGTACAACACGGCGACCTCGTCGGGACTGCCCCCGTCCTCGATCCAGCGTTGGGTGCGATCGGCGATGAACCGGGCTTCGTCCAGGTCGTTGTAGCCGGAGTACACGAGAATCGTCCCGCCCAATCCGGCATCGGTCCAGAGGTTCTTGCCGAGGCGTTCGGCGTTGTTGCCGATCAACGCGTTGGCGGCATTCAGAATCCGGCTTGTCGACCGATAGTTCTGTTCGAGCCTGACGACCTCGACGTTCGCAAAGTCCGTCTGGAAGTCGTGGATGTTCTGGATCTTGGCACCCCGCCAACCGTAGATCGACTGGTCGTCGTCGCCCACGGCCCAGACAGATCCGGGTCCCAGCGCGCTGTCGGGTTCGGCGGCGGCCAGCACGCGCAGCCAGGCGTACTGGATGGTGTTGGTGTCCTGGAACTCGTCGACCAGGAGGTGCCGGAAGCGGCGCCGGTAGTGTGACCGCAGATCCTCGTTGGTGAGCAGGAGTTCATGGCTGCGCAGCAGGAGCTCCGCGAAATCCACCAGTCCGCCTTGGTTGCAAAGCGCTTCGTAGGCCTCGTAGATGCCGCGATGGACCGTTCCGAAGACATCGTGGTCGGCGGCTTCCACGTCCTTGGCGCGCCGGCCTTCGTCCTTATGCGAATTGATGAACCAGACCGCCTGCCGCACGGGCCACTTCTGCTCGTCGACATCGAGGGTGCGGACGACGCGCTTGACGAGGCGTAGCTGGTCGTCCGCATCGAGTATCTGGAAATTTTGCGGCAGTCCGGCCTCCTCCCAATGCATTCGCAGCAGCCGATGCGCAATGCCGTGGAAAGTGCCCACCCACATGGCGCGCGCCGGTCCTTCCAGCAGGCGCTCCACGCGTCCCCGCATCTCGGCCGCGGCCTTGTTGGTGAAGGTGACCGCGAGAATGCCGCCGGGCGATGCCCCTAGCGCCTCCACCAGGTAGGCGATCCGATGCACCAGGACGCGGGTCTTGCCGCTGCCCGCGCCGGCCACCACGAGAAGGTTGCCGACAGGTGCCGTAACCGCTTCACGCTGGCGCTCGTTCAGACCGTCGAGGATGTGGGTTACGTCCAACGCCAAGGCCGATTAGGCTGGATAGGCGGACAGTATACCCGTTGGGAGACGTGATCGCTGCGTGGTCGCCGGCTGCCGCTTGTCCGGCATGCCGACTCCCGCCTACATCCCGACGAGGTCAAGGAGATTCTTGACTGAACCCGTGGCGGATCGCAAGGTCCGCCAGATTGGTAACGGTGACCTTGGACGACGGGGGATAGGTGCTGGCACCAGGGCAGACGATGGTGATGTGGTCCAAACCGAGGTCGTCGAGTGCGGAATACATGGAACGGGTGGTTTTGGGAGCGGACGAATATTTGAACTCGAAGGCCAGACGCTCGCGTCCACGTACGATCAGCAGATCCAGCTCCGCCCCGGTGTGGGTGCGCCAGAAATGGCATTCCTCCGTCGACGCCTCAACAATGTGAGTGACCTGCTCCAGGGCGAATCCCTCCCACGACGCGCCGACAGCGGGATGGCCGCGCAGCGCCGCCATGTCGGGGAGGTCGAGCAGGGCGTGCAGGATGCCGGAGTCGCGGAAAAACACCTTCGGCGACTTGACCTGACGCTTGCGCACGCTGGCGTGCCAAGGCGGCAGCAGTCGCGTGGTGAAGGTGCCGCTAAGAAGGTCCAGGTAGCGCCGAATCGTCGGTTGCGACGTGTCCATCGAACGGGCAAGGTCGGAGGCGTTGAGGACATTCCCGTGCGAGTGCGCCAGCATCAGCCAAAGCCGCCGCATCGCCCCCGGTGGCATGTCGATCCCCAGCGCGGGAACGTCGCGTTCGAGGAACGTCGCCATGTACGCCTTGCGCCAGTTCATGCTGTCGGCGTTGGATCGCGCCAGCCAAGAGCGAGGGAAACCGCCGCGCAACCAAAGCCGCTGAAGTGGGTGCGTTTCGGTCGAGGTGAACGGCGGCAACTCGACATACGCGATTCGTCCGGCGAGACTCTCGGAGGACTGGCGAATGAGTTCCCGCGATGCGCTGCCAAGGACGAGGTAGCGTTGCGAAGGCGTCCGGCGATCCACGAGCACGCGCAGCAGGGGGAACAACTCCGGACGGCGCTGGATCTCGTCGATGACGACGAGCCCCCGCAATGGCGACAACGTCAGCCGGGCGTCGTCGAGTCGCGCCAAGTCCTCCGGATCCTCCAGATCGAAGTAGTGCACCCAACGTCGCGCCGAAGTCTTGAGATAGTCCCGCGCAAGAGTGGTCTTGCCGCATTGGCGCGGCCCAAGGATCCCCACTGCGGGATGGCTGCGGAACAACGTGTCGATGCGTTCCCGAAACTTACGTCGATCCAAAGTAACAACCCTGAAAATTCAAAATACAGCTTTGAATTTTCCTTGTTGATCTCGGGTTGTCAAGCACTCATGCCGCATTCGATGACGGCAGCCCTGGCGGAAGAAACAGCGCAGCCTCTACTCGACCGTGACCGACTTCGCCAGGTTCCGGGGCTGGTCCACGTCCGTGCCCTTGAGCACTGCGGTGTGGTAGGCAAGCAATTGAAGGGGCACGGTGTAGACGACGGGCGCCAACAGTTCGTGCACCTTGGGCACCTCGATCACCGTCACGCCGTCCGCTTCGGCGATGCCCGCGTCGGCATCGGCGAACACGTAGAGCCTGCCGCCCCGGGCGCGCACCTCCTGCAGGTTCGACCGCACCTTCTTGACGAGTTCGTCCCCCGGCGCCACCGCGACCACGGGCATGTCCTCGTCGACCAGGGCGAGCGGACCGTGTTTCAGTTCGCCCGCGGGGTAGCCTTCGGCGTGGATGTAGGAAATCTCCTTGAGCTTGAGCGCACCCTCCAGGGCCACGGGGTAGTGCGCGCCGCGGCCGAGGAATAGGGCGTGGTGGCGGTGCATGAACTCGACCGCCAACTCGTCGATTCGCTCATCCAGGGTGAGCGTCTCCTCCACGACCTCCGGCAGGGCGCGCAGCGCATCGACCAGTTCCCGTTCCCTGGCCCGGCTTAGGCCCGTGCGGCGCGCGAGCAGGATCGCCACCATGAACAGCGCCGCCAACTGGGTGGTGAAGGCCTTGGTGGACGCGACGCAGATCTCGACACCCGCCTGGGTCAGCACCGCCAGGTCGGATTCGCGTACCTGCGTGCTGGTCGGGACGTTGCAGACCGTCAGCGTGTGCTCGAAGCCGGAACTCTTCGCGATGCGGTGGGCGGCCAGCGTGTCGGCGGTCTCCCCGGACTGGCTGATCGTCATGAACAGCCCGCCGGGAGGCGTGACGAACTTCCGGTAGCGGAACTCCGAGGCGATCTCCACGCTCGTGGGAATCCCGGCGAGCTCCTCGATCCAGTAGCGCGCGATGCAGCCCGCGTAGTACGCCGTCCCGCAGGCCGCGATGGTCACCGACCGGGTGTCGTCGAGCACGCGCCTGGCATCGATGCCGAACGCCGGTTCGAGCACGTGGTCGCTGCCCAACCGCCCTTCCAGGGTGTCCCGAATCGCCCTCGGCTGTTCGTGGATCTCCTTTTCCATGTGATGGCGGTACTCGCCCTTGTCCGCCGCATCGCCGCTGTGCTCGATCCGGACGGTCGACCGAACCACGGCGAGATCGTTGACGTTCCAGATCGATATCGACCGGGGCGTCAGGTCGACCAGATCGCCCTGTTCGAGATAGATGAACCGGTCGGTCACCGGGCGAAGCGCCAGGGCGTCCGAAGCGATGAAGTTCTCGCCGATCCCGACGCCCACCACCAGCGGGCTTCCGACCCGGACGCCGACGATCCGGCCCGGGTCGTCCCGGAACATCACCCCCAGGGCGTAGGCGCCGTCCAGGCGCTTCACCGCTTTGCGCACGGCCTCCAGGAGGTCTTCCTCCTCGTGGGCGCAGCGATCGATCAGATGCGCGATCACCTCGGAATCCGTTCCCGAGTCGAACCGATAGCCGTCGTCCATCAGTTCGTCGCGCAACTCCTCGAAGTTCTCGACGATGCCGTTGTGCACCAGGCAGATCCGGCCTCGGGACATGTGCGGGTGGGCGTTTTCGACGGAGGGCCGGCCGTGCGTAGCCCACCGGGTGTGGGCGATGCCCGTTGTCCCGTAGATGGGGTCGGACGCAAGGCTCTCCGCCAGTTCTTGGACCCGCCCGATGGTGCGGCGGCGCTCGATCGTCGAGCCGTTTGCTGCCTTGAGATCGACGCCGTTCTTGGCCACCGCGATTCCGGCGGAGTCGTAGCCCCGGTACTCGAGTCGCTGAAGCCCTTCAAGCAGGATGGCGGGCACTTCCCGGCCCGCTACCGCGCCAACGATGCCGCACATGGCTGCTAGCCTTTGGTCCGACGCTTGCGTTTGGCCGGGGGCGTCCACCCCGGAATGTTCCGCTGGCGGCCGCGACCCACTGCGAGATCCTCGCGCCGAACCCTGCTGGTGATCGTCGATCCCGCGCCAATGTAGGCCTCGTCCTCGATGACGAGCGGCGCGACAAGCGTTGCGTTGGTGCCGACGAACACGCCGTCGCCGATCTCCGTGCGGTGCTTGTCGACCCCGTCGTAGTTGCAGGTGACCGCGCCCGCGCCGATATTGCTGCCCTCGCCCACGGACGCATCGCCCAGGTAGGCCAGGTGGTTGGCCTTGGCCCCGGCCCCGATGTTCGCCTTCTTGGTCTCGACGAAGTTGCCGATGTGTACCGACTCGGCCAGGTCGGTGCCCGGTCGAAGCCGGGCGAACGGACCGATCCGGCAGCCGGCGGCGATCGAACCGCCGTCGATCGAACTCATGGGCTCGACGCTGACACCGTCGCCCAACGTCGAGTCGCGGATCACGCAGCCGGATCCGATGTGGACCCCGTCTCCCAAGGTAACGGTGCCTTCGAATACCACGTTGATGTCGATGACGCAGTCGCGCCCGGCGCGAAGCGAACCCCGGATATCGATGCGCGCGGGGTCCATCAGGGTGACGCCCTCGGCCATCAGTCGGGCCGCCTCGCGGCCTTGGTAGAGACGCTCCAACTGGGCCAACTGGGCCCGATCGTTCACGCCAAGGGACTCCTCGGCACTGGCCGGCACACCGGTCACCGGCAGTCCACGGGCTACGGCCAGGGCGACGACGTCCGTCAGGTAGTACTCGCCTTGATCGTTGTTAGGCCGAAGCGAGGTGACGAGATCCTCAAGCACCGGCTTGGGCGCTGCCAGGATGCCGGTGTTCACCTCCGTGATGGCCCTTTCGGCCTCGGTTGCGTCGCGCTCCTCGACAATCCCGGTGATATGTCCGTCGCCATCGCGTTGGACTCGCCCGAAGCCGTACGGATTGGAGAGATCCGCACAGGCCACGGCGACACCGGTACCCGCTGTCTCGATACAGCCCGCCATGGTATCGGTGGTCGTGAACGGCGCGTCGCCGAACAGGACGAGAACCGTCGCGTCGTCAGATACCGCCGGCAGCGCCTTGGCGACGGCATGGCCCGTCCCCCGACGCGACTCCTGCATCACCCAGGAAAGGCCGGGGCAATCCGCGAAACAGGATCGAA
>JAPOYW010000381.1:13315-26792 GCA_026706425.1 Gammaproteobacteria bacterium | reverse complement strand
CTCGCCGACAACGACATGAATCCGGGTCGGATCGAGGCGGCGGGCCGTGTCGAGGACATGCGCGAGCAGCGGACGTCCACCCAGCGGATGCAGGACCTTCGGTAACGCCGAGTGCATGCGCGTCCCCGCACCTGCTGCCAGTACCACTGCCTCTACGCCCATCCTTGATGCCATCGGATCGCAAGAGGCCGATTATAGCCCCGCCCCGATACCCGCCCCGATGGGCTTACGGTTTCGTTTTGCTACAGTGTGTTCGCCGGGACCACTCGAACGGAGGCGCGACCTTGTCGGTGTCGCCCATCAAGAAGGCGGTAATCGCAGCCGCGGGCAGTGGGACGCGGTTTCTGCCCGCCACGAAGGCGATCCCCAAGGAGATGATTCCGCTGATCGACCGGCCGATCATCCAGTATCTCGTCGAGGAACTTGCCGCGAGCGGCATCGAGGACGTGGTATTCGTCAGCCGCTGGGACAAGAAGGTGCTGGAGGACCATTTCGATCAGCACCCCACCCTCGAAGACGCGCTGGAAGCCAGCGGCAAGGAGCGCTACCTCGCGGAGACCCGCCGACCCGGCGAACTCGTGAATGTCGCCTACATCCGGCAAAAGGGCCCCTACGGCAATGGGACGCCTGCGCTCAACGCCGCACCGCTGCTCGGTGGTCAGCCGTTCGTCTACGCGTTCGGCGACGACCTCGTGAGTTCCGAGGTGCCCTTCACCGCGCAACTCATCGAGCAGTACCACAAGACGCCCGGAGTGATCCTCGGCGCCCAGGAGGTGCCGCGTGACGAGGTCCCAAACTACGGGATGATCGAAGTCGACGCCGAAATGCGGGTCACGAAGATCGTCGAGAAGCCCGCACCGGCCGCAGTGACGTCAAACCTGGTCGGTTTCGGGCGCTATGTCCTGCCACCCGAACTGCCCGCGCTGCTCGGCGAGATCCCGACGGGCAAGGGCGGCGAGCTCTGGCTGATGGATGCCATCGAGGTCTACATGCGCCGAGGCGGGGCGGTGTACGCCTGCCCGGTCCGGGAAGGGCGGTGGCTTACGACCGGTGATCCGGTGAACTACCTCGAAGCGCTTTTTCACTACGGGCTCGAACGGGACGACTTGAAGGACGACCTAGCGCGGATCATCAAGCGGCTCGCCGAGCGGCTGTGAATTGCAGAGATTTCCTACACGGCAAAGTGGTAATGTCCCGCAGACGGCGGACTCGGAAAGGCAGCATTGTGACGCGCTTCGAGTCAATGATCGGAAGTAGCCGAAGTGGACCCGCAAGAGAATGCGTCATCGGGCGATGCGCCCGGCAATACCCGGTCCATCGGTGTCCTGCCGAATTGGCTGGACAGCCGGACCATCGCAATCTTGACCACCTTACTCACGGTGGCCCTCGCGCTTGGCGCCATGATGCAGACCACCTATTCGCTCATGGGTCAGGAATTCGGCCAATTGCGCCAGGAATTCGGCCAATTGCGCCAGGAATTCGGCCAATTGCGCCAGGAGTTGCGCCAAGACATCAAGAACCTCAGGGACGAACTGGGGGCCGAGATCAAAAGCCTCGACACGCGTCTGCGCGCGGTGGAAATCGACGTGGCTGCCATCCGCGAACGCCTAACCGCCGTCGAAGTCGAGGTTTCGGCCATTCGAGTGGCCATGACCGGCTTCGACGCACGCTTGAAAGCCGTCGAAGGACACACCCACGACCGGGATCCTTGGGATACGCGCCGCCGTGACGGCTGAATCCGTTGGCCGGGCCTGGCGCCCGTGACCGACCCGGTAGATGTCCTGATCGTGGGTGCCGGGGCGTCCGGCGCCGCCGTGGCGTGGAGCCTCGCCGAGACCCGCATGCGCATCGTCTGCCTGGAGCAGGGCGACTGGATGAATCCGGCCGAGTACCCGAGCGCGGGGCGGGACTGGGAAGCCCGGGCTTTCAGCGACATGAGCATCTCGCCGAACCGGCGCAAGCGCGAGACGGACTATCCCGTCAACGATGCGAACTCGCCGATCTCCGTCGCCAACTTCAACGCCGTCGGCGGCAGCACGATTCTGTATGCCGGCCACTTTCCGCGTTTCCATCCGTCGGATTTCCGTGTCAGGACATTGGACGGCGTCGCCGACGACTGGCCCATCGACTATCGCACGCTCGAGCCGTACTACGCGGAGAACGACCGCATGATGGGTGTGTCCGGCCTCGCGGGCGATCCCGCGTACCCGCCCAAGGAGTCGGTCATGCCGCCCGTGCCCCTCGGCAGGGCCGGCCAAGCGATTGCCGAGGGATTCAACAAGCTGGGCTGGCACTGGTGGCCCTCGGACACGGCCATCGCCACCGAGACCTACGACGGTCGGGACAAGTGCATCAACCTCGGGGCCTGCAGCAGCGGCTGCGCCCAAGGCGCCAAGGCGAGCACCGACATCACCTATTGGCCCCATGCCGTGCGGGCCGGTGTTGAAGTCCGAACGCGCTGCCGCGTTCGGGAGATCACCACGAACGGCAATGGCATGGCATCGGGCGTGGTGTACTACGATCGAGACGGCGTCGAGCAGTTCCAGCCGGCGGAGGTTGTCATCGTCGCCTGCAACGGCGTCGGCACCCCCCGGCTGCTGCTGAATTCGACCTCGGGGCGCTTCCCCAATGGCGTCGCCAACACCAGCGGCCTCGTCGGCAAGAACCTGATGTTCCACCCCTACGCGTCGATCCAGGGAATCTTCGACGAGCCCCTCGACGGCTACCGGGGCCCGGGTGTGTGCATCTGGAGCCAGGAGTTCTATGAAACCGACCCAAGCCGTGGTTTCGTTCGCGGCTATACCTACGAGATCAACCGGGGCCGAGGCCCCGTCGCAACGGCGCTCACGGGCATGTTCAGCGGACGGATTCCCTTCGGCGAGGGCCACCACGAGGCCTACCGGCAACTCTTCAGCCGCATCGCCGGCATGGTGGGTATCTGCGAGGATCTGCCCGAAGAGCACAACACCGTGACGTTGGATCCCGAACTCACCGACGGGCACGGCATCCCGGCCCCGAAGATCGACTACACGCTTTCCGAGAACAGCCGGCGCATGCTCGACCATGCCGTCGCCCGGGCGACCGAGGTGCTGACGGCAGCGGGCGCGAAAGACGTGATCACCGAAGCACCCATCGGCGTCGGTGGCTGGCACCTGATGGGAACCGCGCGCATGGGCACCGATCCCGAACGATCCGTGGTCAACGAATGGGGCCGTGCCCACGACGTGAAGAACCTGTTCATCGTCGACGGCAGCATCTTCGTAACCTCTGCCGGCGTGAACCCGACGCGCACCATCCAGGCGCTGGCGCTCTATATCGCCGACTCGATGAAGAAGCGCCTCGCCAACCTGTTCGACTGAGCGTGCCATGCCGGACACCATCGCCACCGACAACCCCTTCACAGCCGACGAGCAGCGGACGCTTCTCGCCCTGGTCGGTGCCGTGATTCCAGCGAGCGCCGAATTCGGGACGCCGGGGGCGGACGATCCCGCCATCGCTGCCGATATCCTCGCCACCGCCCGTCCCTACCACGCCACGGTTGCCATTGCCCTAGATCAGATCGAGTCCACAGCCGCCAAGCGGTATGACGCCGCGTACAGCGACTTGGATGCCTCGACCCGCGCGGGAATCGCCAGCGACTTGAGCCGTTCCCGATTCGCCGGCGTCCGAACGCTAGTCACGATCACCGCCCAGTGCTACTACCGTGACGATCGCGTGATGCGTTCACTCGGAATGGCGCCCCGCTCGCCCTACCCCGACGGATTCGACATTCCTCAGGGCGACTGGTCGCTGCTCGAACCCGTTAGGCAACGCGGCAGGATCTACAAGGAGGTTTGACCGCCGCCAGCCGCTCGCGCCATCCCTCGCCTGACGGCAACCGTGTTTCATTTGGTGTAGTCTCGCCCACTCGGAACGCGTCCAGCTGGGGAGGGTTGATGCAGAACCGATTTGCGATGCCATCGGGGGTGGCAGCGGTCGTGTTGTTCGTCGTGTGCGGCGGGGCCGCGGAGTCCAGCTACCAAGTACCCAAGACGCCCGATGGGGTACCCGACTACAACGGCATCTGGCAGGCCATGGGGTCGGCGCACTGGGATCTCGAGGACCACAATGCCAGGCCGGGCCCCGCGCGGATACTTGGCGCGTTGGGTGCCATTCCGGCGGGTCGCAGCGTCGTCGAGGGTGGCACGATCCCCTACCAGGACTGGGCCCTGGCTCAGCGTGAAGAGAACCGCGCCAACTGGGTGAAGCTCGACCCCGCCGTGAAGTGCTTCATGCCGGGCATTCCCCGCGCCACCTACATGCCTTTTCCGTTCCAGTTCGTGCAGTCGAAGGACGCGATCCTCGTCGCCTACGAGTTTTCGAGTTCGAGCCGCGTGATTCACCTGAACCGGCCCGGCAGCGAAGCCGAGCTCGACTCGTGGATGGGGTACTCGCTCGGCAGCTTCGACGGCGAAACCCTGGTCGTCGACGTCACCGCGCAGGTTCCGGACACCTGGTTCGACAGTTCGGGCAACTTCCACAGCGAGGAACTCCGCGTGGTCGAGCGCTTCACGCGCACCGGCCCCGACACGTTGCACTACGAGGCAACCATCGAAGATCCCAAGGTGTTCACCGAGCCCTGGACCATCAGCATGCCGCTCTACCGGCGCATCGAACCCGGCGCCCGGATTCTCGAGTTCAAATGCATCGAATTCGGGGAGTACCCGACCTACGGTGAGTACTACACCGAAGACGAACCAACGGAAGAGTGAGGAGATCCACTATGACGACTTCACTGAAAGCCTGCTCTATCGCCGCCTTGCTGGCGGCGGCCCCCGTCGCGCTCGCCGACGAAGACGCGACCTTGAAGACCTCCTGGGGAGTTCCCGACCTGACCGGCACCTGGGATTTCGCCACCATCACGCCGTTCAACCGTCCGGAACGTTTCGGTGACCGCGAATACCTCACCGAGGAGGAATACACCGGCTGGAACCGGGGCGCGCGGGAAGGCCGCGAGCGACGCGAGCGGGCACCCTCGCAACCGGCACCGGACAAGCCGAGCCAAGGCGACGTGGACGTCGGCTACAACCAAGTCTTCATAGACTCGGGCAAGCACCTGTCGCCCGGCCGCCGCACTTCCATCGTCGTGGACCCGCCCAACGGGCGAATGCCAGGGATCACCGGGGCTGCCCGGATGCGCTACGCCGAGATGCGCGAGAAGTGGGAACATCCGCCTCGGACGCCAGCCGATCGTCCGCCGGCAACGCGCTGCCTGGTCGGATTCAACGCCGGGCCACCCATGGCATCCGGCGCATACAACAACCTGGTGCGGATCTTCCAATCCCCGGGCCAGGTCGGAATCCTGAACGAGATGGTCAACGACCACCGCGTGATCGCCACCGACGGCGGTGAACACATGCCTGCAAACGTACGGTTCTGGAAGGGCGACTCGCGGGGCCGTTGGGAAGGCAATACCTTTGTCGTCGAGACGCGCAACTTCCGACCGGAAACCAATTTCCGCGGCTCCGGGCCCAACATGCACCTCACCGAGCGTTTCACCCGCATCGACGAGAACACGCTTCGCTACGAGTACACGGTGGACGATCCCGAGATGTTCCAGGGCAAGTGGTCCACGGAGCAGGACTGGGTGCGCACCGATTCGGACATCTACGAGTACGCCTGCCACGAGGGCAACCGCTCGCTCCTGATGCAGATGCGGGCCGCCAAGCAGCAGTACGACGCCGGCAACGCGGTTCGCGACGACACCTGGCTGCCGACCTGGTACAAGTGGATGCCCAAGAAGGCGGACCTCTTGGCGCAACAAGCTGGCGAGGAATGAGACCGCGCCCGCGGTTCGCCATGAGCGAAGGGAGGAACACATGACCGCTCGTATTTCTACCGTTGTCGCGTTGGCGATGGCCTTTGCCGCGCCGAACGCTGTTGCGCACCACGCGTTCTCCGCGGAGTTCGACGCCAATCTGCCGATCCGCGTCCAAGGCAAGATCGTCCAGGTCGACTGGATCAATCCCCATGCCTGGGTTCATGTCGAGGACGTGAAGGAGGACGGCACCAAACAGGTCTGGCAGCTCGAGGCAGGAACGCCCAACACGCTGCTCCGGCGTGGACTAACCAAGCGGCTCCTGCAACCCGGCACCGAAGTGGTGGTGCGCGGCTACCAGAGCAAGGACAAGGTCTGCGTGCCGATCTGCTCCGGCAGCGGCCGGGACATCACGTTCCCGGACGGCACCAAGATCTTCATGGGATCGTCGGGTACCGGCGCACCGCGGGACGGGGCCGATCCCACCGAGCCCGCGAAGGAAGAAGAGAAGCCGAAAGAGGACGACTAGGGGAACGACAGACGGGGACCCAAAGTGGGCCTGTCGACTACGACGGGCGACCGCGCACCCTTGCGGGTGCGATCGGGCGCCCCTACGAGGGGGACATAATGACCATCGCACGTACCGCCACGTTGCTTCTGGCTGCGGCAAGCCTGTTTTGCAGCCACGCCATCGCCCAGGATGAAGCAGCCGACGGCACCATCACCACCGACACCCATCGGTTCCAGATGCTGGCCGACGGCGTCTATCTCGCCATGTACACCGTACCGATGTTCAACAGCAACTCTTTGGTCGTGATCAACGACGAGGACGTGCTGGTGGTCGACTCGCAGATCACGCCAAGGGCCGCGAAACAACTGATCGCGGGAATCGGGCAGATCACCGACAAGCCGATCACCACCCTTGTCTACACGCATTTCCACTACGACCATGCCCACGGCACCCAAGCCTTCGGCGACGTGCAGGTCATCGGCCACGAATTCACCCGCGAGACGATGGCCGGCGATCCGCACAACCAGCCGACCTTTCAGCGCGAGAGAGCCGGCCATCCCCGGGCGATCGCCTGGCTAGAGAGCCAACTCGAGTCCGCCGAAGGCGACGAGCAGCGCGGACAGCTCGAATACCGCCTCGGCTTGGCCAAGGCCCGTGCCGAGGCCACCAGGCAAATCGACCCGGTGCCCCCGGATACGACCTTGAGCGACCGCCTCGACTTGACCCGCGGCGACCGGGAAATCCAGGTCATATTCTGCGGCCGCGCCCACACCGGCGGCGATGTCGTCGTCTACCTTCCGGCGGACAAGATCGTCTACACCGGCGACATGGCGTTCAGCGGCCCGTCCTTCCTCGGCGACGGCCATGTCGACGAATGGCCGGATACGCTCATGAAGCTCAAGGAACTGGACGTAGAAATGTACGTGCCGGGCCACGGCCCGCCGTTCACGGACCCCGGACGCCTCGACCTCGTGGCCGGCTACTACCGCGACCTCTGGGACCAGGTGGTTGCGGTGCGCGCGGACGGTGCCAATGCCGGCGAGGCAACGAGTCTCGTTGACCTCACCGCCTACGCCGATACGCTGGGAATCCGGCGCCCCGGTACGGACCCGCTGGCGGTTGCCCGCATCTACCAGTTGCTGGACGAACGGGGCGAGTAGCATCCGGGGAGCGGATTACGCTCACCGTCAAGACAACAAGCAAGCGCAATGGACGTAACGTTGCGGCGCGTGCGCCCCCGCGATCGAGACACGTTCATGGCTTGGTTTCGCGATCCGAGTCTCACACGGTGGCACGGCGACCCCGGCCCGAGCGAATGCGACGCCGAGTTTCAACGCATTGTCGGCAGCCGATACAACTTCGTCGTCGAAGCCGGCGGCGCGCCGGTCGGCCACGTTGCAGTGGAATGCGATTGGGACAATGCCACGTCCGCCGAGCTGGGGATTCTCGTGGAACCGGGCAACCAGTGCCGCGGAATCGGGCAAATAGCACTCGCCCAAGCGATCGATTTCGCGTTCGAGGAGGCCGGCGCGACCCGGCTGTGGGCCGGCGTCGTGAGCAGCAACGCGGCGGCGCTTCGGCTGTGCAAACGCGTCGGCCTCGCGGAAGAGAAGCGAGTGCCCGCCGCGGAACGTGAGGACGGCCACTGGATCGATCACGTCTGCTTCTCGGTCCTCCCCGAAGAGTGGCGGCAGATTGAGCCCGTCCGGAAGACTTGACTACAGACATCCGCGCCAATATGTTGATGCTATGTCATCATAGTATTTGAGGTCATAGCATCATGCGAAGCACCGTAAGGATCGACGACGACCTCATGGTCGAGTTGAGGGCGAGAGCTCAGACAGAAAGCGTTTCCCTGACGCGAATGCTCAACCGAACGTTGCGCGTAGGGCTTTCCGCCGCACGCAAGCAAACGCAAAAGGGCAGACCGTTCAAGCAGAAGACCTTCCGCATGGGTGTGGCTCGTGTGGGAATCGACAAGGCCTTGGCTCTGGCCGCTGAGTTGGAGGATGAAGAAATCATCCGCAAGTTGTCGTTGCGAAAATGAAGATCGTCGACGTCAACGTGCTGCTCTACGCCATCAATCCGGACATGGATCCGGACGGCAAGATTCGGCGGTGGTGGAACAGCGCACTGGCTGGGGACGAATCCATCGGTTTGCCGTGGCTGGTACTGTCGGGATTCCTGCGCATCTCGACCAACCCGAGGGTGTACGCACAACCTCTGACCGTAGACCAAGCCCTCGGCCAGGTTGAAGGCTGGCTATCCGCGGAGATCGTCACGACCATCTCCGAGAAGCCCGAACACTGGGCCAGCTTTCGCAATCTACTGGGCGAGACCGGTACGGCAGGAAACCTAACGACGGATGCCCACTTGGCTGCCCTTGCCCTGACCCATGATGCAACGCTCGTTTCCTGCGACAACGATTTCGCTCGATTTGCCGGCCTTCGTTGGGAGAACCCGCGCTAGGCTACCCACTTAGGCCGTGACACGTGGCTAGGTCTGAACCAGTTCGATACTGACGGAGTCGGGCCCCTTCACGAACGCGATCCGTCCCCTGCCATCCCGGGGCTTCATCAGAAACTCCGCGCCCTTCGCTTCGAGATCGGCAATCGCAGCCTGGAGATCGTCCACCGCGATGCCGATGTGGTCGAGTCCCAAGCAGCTATGCGGCCCCGATGCCGTTTGGGTGACGGTCTCGAGCACCGACGAGATCAGGATGATCTGATCGCCCAGTTTCATGTTGGCCCGGGGTAGCCCGTTGGCCCCCTTGGAAGCCACGAGTTCCGCGCCGAACATCCTCTCGTAGTACGCCCCCGCCGCCATCGCGTCGTGGCTCATCAGGTGGACGTGATGCGGTCGATAGGTGGGCATCAGCCGAATGCCGACAGGACGTCTTCGTCGATGCGCTGGAAGTACTCCGGCCGGGTGGGCACCGCCGAGAACATCATCTCGTCGCAGCCGGCGTCGACATAGCCGCCGATGACATCGATCACGTAGGACGGCGGCCCGTACAGCACCCAACCGCCCCGGCGTTCCCGGAGTTCCGCGGCCTTGGCCTCGTCGTCCTCCAAGCGCATCGGAATCAGGACGGTCTTCTTGATCTCGGCGGGATCCCGCCCGATGGCCTCACAGTGCTGCTCCAGGACGTTGATCTTGTGGCGGAACACGTCGGCACCGCCGGGATTGTTGAAGTCGATGTTGCAGATGTCCGCGTACTTCGCGCAGCTTTTCAGCGTGCGTTTCTCGCCGTTGCCGCCGACGAGGATCGGCAGGTGCGGCTTCTGGTAGCACGGCGGCGACAGCGGGCAGTGGTCAAGCTTGTAGTAGCGCCCGTCGTAGTCGGCGAAGCCGCCGTTGCCTTCGGTGAAGAGCAGCTTGATGACCTCGAGAGCCTCTTCGAGCCGGTCGCAGCGCTCCTTCAACGACGGGAAGGTCCAGCCGTAGGCTTCGTGCTCGCGTTTGAACCACGCTGCCCCGATGCCAAGGATCAACCGACCGTGGGAGATCTGGTCGATGGTCGCCGCCATCTTGGCGAGCAACGCCGGGTTCCGGTAGGTGTTGCCGGTGACCAGAAGGCCAAGTTGCAGACGCTCGGTGACGGCGGCGGCCGCGGTCAGGAGAGACCACCCCTCTAGGGCGCGTTCGTGCTCCATGTCCGCCCTTCCCACCGGCGGCAGGAAGTGATCAGACCACCACAGGCTGTGCCACCGGCCAGCCTGCACGGTCTTCATGGTGGCGAGGGTGTCGTCCCACTCGCAGAAATAGTTGACCAGTTGTGCCCCGAATTGCATGGATCCCCTCTCGTGGAACAAACGCGAACGGGAGCGTACGCGACCGGCCGCGTTTGGTCCATGAGAGGTCGGCGTGGCTGGGCCGGAGGCGCACCCGGCGCACAGCGAATGGCGAAGGTGCGTCCTTCGGACGCGGCCGGGCCGCCTATGGGGCGCTCTCGCGTGTTGTTGAAGGCAAGCAATTCTAAACGACGTTCGCGTTAGGCGGAGTCGAGTTTGTCAAGCAACTTCAATCCCTTACGCACATCACCCCGGGCTGCGCGAATCCGAAAACGCATCTCGGTGTCATGTTCGGTAAGTGCGCGTACGAAGAGTTCCTGCATCAGTTTGTTCAAGCTCACACCCCGCCGGGCAGCCATCGCTGCAAGCCGGTCGCGTTGGGCATCCGGAAGCCGAATCGTCAACGTCGCCATTTCCATTCTTGTTCTTCTGTAGCCACGCACCGGGGGTATTATCATCTTTCGCCATGAACCCCAACCAACCCTTCTCCGAGATCCGGGTCGTGGAGTTCGGACAGTTCGTGTCGGCCCCGTTCTGCGGCCAGCTGCTAGCCGAAGGCGGTGCAGAGGTCATCAAGGTGGAGCCGCTGACCGGCGACCCCACCCGGCAGTTACGTCAGATCGTGCCCGGCGAGACCCGGATCTTCCTGTCCCGCAACCGGGGCAAGCGGTCGCTGCCGCTAGCCATCCGCCGCCCGGGCGCCAGCGCGATCACCGACCGGCTCATCGAACGGGCGGACGTGGCGCTTATGAACTTCCGTCCCGGTCTCGCCGAGCAACTCGGACTCGATGCACCGACGCTCACCCGGCGGTTCAAACGCCTGATCGTCGGTTCGGTGACGGGATTCGGCACGGAGGGACCCGAGGCGTCGTTCGCGGCCATGGACCCCGTCGTCCAGGCGCGTACCGGGCTGATGGCAGCGAACGGACGCCTGCACGAGGGTCGTCCGACTTCCGGCGATCCCGTTGTCGCGGACTACATGTGCGCCATGTCCTTGGCGTTCGGCGTCTCCGCCGCCCTGCTCCGGCGGGAACGAACCGGTGCCGGTGGCAGCGTCGACGTCTCCCTCATGCAGGCGGCCATGACCTTGGCGAACAACCAGTTGATCCGATCCGAAGCCGAAGACGCGCCCCGTCACGAACGAATCCTAAGTGAACTCGCGGGCATGCGTCGCGACGGCGCGGGCTACGCCGAGCAGGCGGCCAGAATGACCAGCGCCCGCACCGCCCCGATGCTGAAGATCTATCTGCGCACCTACGACACGGCCGACTCGCCCATCGCCATCGCCTGCGGCAGCCATTCCCTGCGGCGCAGGTTCCTGGATGTGCTCCACATCGAGGACTCGCTGCTCGACAAGCCGGAGAGCGAAGGACACCGGGACCACTACGACCAGTTGAAGCGTGAGGTGGAGGCGACTATCCGCGCCAAGCCGGCCGCCGATTGGATCGCGCGGTTGAACGAAGCCGGCATACCCGTCTCGCCGGTGAAATTTCCGGTTGAACTGTTCGACGACCCGCAGGCCAGCGCGAATGGCATGTTTCACCGGTTCCGTCACCCCGAAGCCGGCGATTTCACCGTGCTTTCCCCGCCGGTCGCCCTCGACGGCGACGGCTTCCGGTCCCGCGAACCCACCGCACCGTTCGCCAGCGAGACCCGGGCAATCCTGCGAGAACTCGACTTCACCGATGACGAGATCGACGAGTTCGTCGCGACCGAGGTAACAAGAGACAGCGCGCCCTGAAGGGCGTAGACCACCCTAGCTAGAGCGTTCAGTTCAATGGAGGTCGATCAACGCACCATCGCGTCGGCGGCAGCGCGAATCGGGTTTCCTAACAGCCCGTTGATGGTCCAACGGCGTAGGTCGGGTGGGACGTGTCACTTGATGATAGAACTCCTGCAACACCTGCACGGACAACACCAAATCCCCTGCTTCGAGCAGGCTTTGGGCGATTCTCTGCTTGGTCGCCTCGTCGTGCGCCGGACTCGCTGCGTAGATCAGAACGTTGGTGTCGACGAGACGCACGAATCCTACCCGTTCGCGCCGCGACCGCCAGGGTGGTGATCGGCGGAAGTTTGGCTGCGGTCGTAGAGCTCATCGCGAGGAATGTTGTCCGCCACCTTGAATTCTCCCGAGGCGGCCCGCGAGGACCGCCCGCAGCCGCCGCCGACGTAGTTCGTCCACATCCAGTCTTGTCTCGGTGGCCGTCGTGCCGTCTTCGAGACCCGTGGCAAGACGTCTTAGGAAGTCCCGCACAAGGGCCGAAACCGACGTGTCCCGTTCCGCGGCCCGGATTCGTGCCAGCCGGTGGATTTCCTCGTCTACCGATACCGTGATGTTCTTCACCGTCGACACAGTTCCACGAGTTCTGTGTCACACAGCATACACGCTAGGGTTCCTGCAATGAACGGCGATGGCTGGCTACGCCAAGTGGTCGAGTGTTGCGGCGGGAGCGACGCACGGCCGTGGGCGGTGGGCGTGACACTCTATTGCTCCGTATTCGTTCGATACCCTGTCAGCTTGTACATGACCATCGCCGCCGCGACTTCCTCGCCTGCCTCGTTTCGGACACTGACATCGCCGGTGCACAAGGTGCCACCCCGGCGCCGCACGGTCGCGGTCGCCACTAGATCGGTCGCTACCGCCAACTTCAGGAAGTTGATCGTGAACCCCACCGTCGCCCCTTGAGATGCGGGCGTCACGTCGGGACACGACCAGAAGGCCGCCGTGGCGGCGACGTCCACCAGGGCGCTGATGGCGCCGCCGTGGATGCGGCCGACGCCGAGCTTCCGCTGGTAGGGCAGCCTGACGACCACGCGGTCCTCGTCGTGTTCGACAAGCTCGACGCCGATCAGCGCGGCGAAGCTCTCCTTGGCGATGCGCTCGGCGGTTGGATGAAAGCGCCCCATAGCCGGGTCGGCGCTTCGCTTTCGCTGTGCGCCGACTCCGCCTCCGGCCCAGCCACACCGCCCTCCCATGGAACAACCGCCGCCACTCGCTACGCTCGCTCTGGCGTTTATACCATGCGAGGCCACGAAATGATCTCCTCGGCCGCCCGTTCGCCGGACTCCATGGCGCCCTCCATGCCCCGGTCGACTCGGGCCAAGTGCTCGCCGCAGAAGTGTATGCGACCGTGGGGTGCGGACATGTTGGAACCGAAGCGGGTGATCTGGCCCGGGCGGAAATAGGCCCAGCCGCCACCCGCGAAGGGGTCCGCCGCCCAGCTTTGGCGGCCGATGTAGTCAAGCTGGCCGCGAGCGGCGGGCCGGGCCGACTCGATCTCGTCGACGACGATGGCGGCAGCCCGTTCGGATGAAACACCGCCCAGACGCAGGGCGTTGCGTCCCATCACCCACGCCGTCAGGCCGGTCACCTGT
>JAPOYW010000381.1:0-13305 GCA_026706425.1 Gammaproteobacteria bacterium | reverse complement strand
AAAGGCTCGGCGCATACCCGTCATACTCCCAGAAATTCGACTTCGTGGTGAAGTAGAACTGGGTCATCGGCTGGCTGGGTAGACCAGCCACCGCCTCTGCCTGCCTTCCCGCCAATTCCGGCCGCATGGTTATCCTGCGTAGTGCCGGGAATGGCATTGCGCAGACGACGTGATCCGCACGGTAAGAGCGTCCATCGGCGCAGTGAACACTTACTTCGCCGCCGTCCTCCTCGATTCCCGTTACCGCTTTGCCGAACCGCACGTCGTTCACCAACGCCCTGGCCATGGCCTCCGGGATCCGTTGCGCGCCGCCCCGTACGGTGTAGCCGACGACACCTTCGGGGACCTGCCGCCGTTGCGCCGTGGAGAAGGCGGCGCGGGCGAGCATCATCAAGGCCGAGATGTCGTGGGCGTCGAGGCCGTAGCTGGTGTTCAGCCCGTAACCCAAGGCCACCGTCTCGTTGTCCAAACCGAGTCCCGTCATCCACTCGTGCATCGAGACGTCGAGATGCGCCGAGCCTGGGTCGAGCCATGTGCCCGGTTCGCGCAGGGGATTCTCCCGCGCCGTCAGCACACGGGAAAAGTTCCAAGGCATCAATGCCTTGTCCGATACCGGAAACGGATTGGCGGGGTGGGTCGGCCACTCGGATTGACGGACTATCTCGCCTCGCAACACGAGGTCCTGTTCGCGGAAGAAGGCGAGCATCGGCGTCGCGTCGATCAGTTCCTCGCCGTAGCGCGCCGCCGCGTCGATCACCCGACGATAGCCGCCGCCGATGGTGGTGCCGCCAGCTTCCTCGACACCGTCGCCCCGGCGGATCGACCGGATCCGGCCACCCACCCGGGACTTCGCCTCCAACACCTCCACGTCGCAGCCGCTCTCCTGCAGGCGCAGCGCGGCGGCCAGGCCGGCGAGTCCGGCACCGACAACCAATACGTCCCGACGACGATCCGAGGTCATCGAGGTAGGGAGTGTCCGTCACCCAAACCGCCCAGCGTCGGCAACGCCTCGCCAGGTCTTCCCGAGAGGCAGCAATCGGGCGCGCAGTAGTCCGGATTCGGACCGCGCTGGCCAAGGCAGGGGCGTTCCGGGTTCGCGGACATCCGCTCGACCACCAATTGCCGCACCATGTCGACGTAGGCCGGGTGGGTGCCGACCGTGCGCGCGCGGAAGTAGTCCAGCCCCAAACCTTCGGAGCAGGCGCGGGCTTCGACGTCGAGGTCCATGACCACTTCCATGTGATCGCAGACGAAGCCGATGGGGGCGACGACAACCGACGAGCGGTCCGATGCCGCGATCGAAGCCAGCGCTTGCTCGACCGTCGGTACGAGCCACGGATCGCCCGTCCGCGCGTTGTTGCTCTGGAATGCGAGCCGCCAGTGGTCGTCGCCGACGCACTCGGCGACTAGCCCGCAGGCTTCGTGAAGTTGCGCCTCGTAGTCCGCGACGGAAGCCATCGATTGGGGCAGGCTGTGAGCGGTGAACAGCAACGCCGCCCCCTTCGGTGCTTGTTTGCGCGCCTCGGACACCCGGTCGGCCATTGCCGAAACGAAGCCGGGGTGGTTGTAGGCAACGCGCAGCTTGTCGATCCGGGGCGCGTCCTCCGCTTCTTCCGCCGCGCGGAACAGGTCCTCCCGGTATTGGCGGCACCCGCTGTAGGAACTGAACATGCTCGTCACAAAGGCGACGGCGTTCCCTATTCCGTCGCCGGACATCCGCCGCATCGCATCGCCGAGCAACGGCGCCGAGTTCCGGTTGCCCCAGTACACCGGCAGTCGCGGTCCCTTGGCGGCCAACAGGGCCTCGAGCGCTGCGATGAATTCCCGCGTGTGGGCGTTGATGGGGCTGACGCCGCCGAACCGGGCGTAGCGCGCGGCAATGCGAGCCTTTACCGGCGGCGGCACCGGCCGGCCGGCGAGTACGCGATCCAGGAAGGGCATCACTTCGTCGGGACCCTCCGGACCGCCGAACGAGACCACGAGGACGGCGTCGTAGTCGCGCGCCTCGTCATCGAACCGCCTTGGGTTCACGGCGATGTCGGCGACTGCCAGACGACGTGTCCGACGAAGAAAGGCCCCAGACGGTCAAGGTACTGCGAGGTCTGTTCCGTGGCGCGCATCTCGCGCACCAAGGCCGACAGCGGATGCAGTTGGCGACCCAACAAGCCGATGACGAAGTCGTTGTCGTTGCGGTCCAGGCCGTGGCACGCGAGCCGCACGTCCGCGGCGAGCCCCGCCTCGCCGTAGCGCCGGCCGATGCCGCCGTGTTCGCCGAGGATTGCGCGCTGCCGTTCGTCGGACAGCCGGTAGAACGCCTTGCTGCGCTGCAGCGGATACCAGAGGGCCCAGCACAGGTCCGGATCGAGGATCCGACGCCGAGGCCGGCTGAAAAGCACCTCTTCGAGGTCGGCTTCGTAGCCGATGGAATAGGTCCGCCCGAGCATGTCGTATTCCGGCTGGTGCGCCATGATGCCGAACGGTCCTTCGTTGAAGCGGTCGCGCAGCGTCGTGACGAAAACCGTCGGATCCTCGGCCAGCACGATGGTTCCGATGCCCTTGGGATCGTTGACGTCGCGATAGACCGCGCCCTCGAACCCCGATCTCGCGAGCGCCCGGGCGGCTTCCGGCGCGGAACCCTTAAATGCCGTGAACTTCATGAACAAACGCCGGTCGAGAGAGATCTCCCGTCCCTGCCGACGGCCCTTCTCGCTCATGTCGGGGAAGCGTTGTTCCTCACTCATGGCGCATCCTCGTTGTGTACAGCCTCGACAAGCGCGTCGATGCTCGCGAGCGGCGTCTCGGGCAGCAGGCCGTGGCCCAGGTTGACGATGTGGCCCCGTTGCTCGACACATGCCAGCAGGCATCGAGCGGCACGGCGCGTGGCGTCCTCCCCGCCGAGCAGCACAGCGGGATCGATATTGCCCTGCACCGCCCGATCCGGCCAACGCCCTTGCGCACCGGCGATGTCGGTGCGCCAATCCACGCTGATCGCCTCCGCCGGGAGTTCGGCGTAGGCGTCCATCAGGTGCGGCGCGTTCTGCACGAAGAGGATTCTCGGGACGCCGGCCTCCCCGACCGTCTCGAGCAAGGTGTGAAGGTGCGGGCGGATCAACCGTTCCCAATCGGCCAGCGAGAGGAGCCCGGCCCAGGAATCGAACACCTGCACGGCATCCGCCCCGGCTTTCGCCTGGGCGATGAGGTAGTCGGCCATCGCCGTCGAGAGCTTCGCCAGCAGTCCATCGAGAACGGCGGGTTCCGCCGCCGCGAAAGCCCGCAACGTGGGGAAGTCCTTGACGCCGCGTCCTTCGACCAGGTAAGCCGCCAACGTCCAGGGCGCGCCGCAGAAGCCGAGCACCGCGACGTCGTCCGGCGTTTCCTCGCGCACTCTGGCAACCGTTTCGATCACCTCCGGGGCGAGCCCGTCGGGATCCGCAGCCCGTACCGCATCGACGCCGGCCTGGTCGCGAACGGGATCGGCCACAACCGGCCCCGGGGCAAAGTCGAACTGCACGCCCAACGCCGGCAACGGGCTCATGATATCGGCGAACACGATGGCGGCATCGAACGGATACCGCTTGAGGGGCAGCAGGCTTACCTCGGCAGCCAGATCCGGTCTCCCCGACAACGCCTTGAACGAGTGGGTCCTGCGCATGTCCCGGTACTCCGGCAGGCAACGTCCCGCCTGGCGCATGATCCACAGCGGCCGCCGCGGAACATCCTCGCGAGCAAGCGCCTTGAGCACGAGCTTCCCGTTCACGATGGCTCTCGACCGCGAAGGTCACCAATAGCAACCGTCTCGGGCTCCTTCGTGAACCGGTAGCCAACGCCTCGGATCGTGTGCAGATGCGCCGGCGTTTCCGGAATGCGCTCGAAACGTTTGCGCAGCCGCACGATGAAGTTGTCGATCGTTCGGGTGGACGGGAATACCTCGTAGCCCCATACCCGGTCGAGGATGTCCTCGCGCCCCACCACGCTGTTTCCGCGCTCCGCCAAGAGTTTCAGGATCATCGCTTCCTTGTGGGTCAGCGCGTGTTCCGTGCCGTCCCAGGCACGGGCGCGGTAGGTGCGGAAGTCGATCTCGTTGCCGCCGAAACGCAGCGTCGCCGTGGTTTCGCTGTACCACGTGGTGCGGCGCAGGATCGCCGCGATCCTGAGCAGCAGTTCCTTCAGATGGAAAGGCTTGGCCAAGTAGTCGTCACCGCCCGCTTCGAGACCACCGACACGATCTTCGGGGGCGCTCCGTACGGTGAGAAACAGCACCGGGGTCTCGACACCGGCACGACGCAACGACCGGCACATCTGAAGTCCGTCCATTACCGGCATGGCCACGTCCAGGACGATGAGATCGTAGGTCGCGGTTCGGGCAGCGTGAAGACCCTCCGCGCCGTTGTGGGCGGTTTCGGCGATGTAGCCCTCGGCAAGGAGATTCTCCCGGATGCCAGCCGCCAGGTGGGCCTCGTCGTCGACGACGAGAATCCTCGCCGACCGCCCGGGCGCGTTCATGATCGAGCGGCCGGCCAAGTCACGGTGACCGTCGCGCCCCGTCCCGGTCCTTCGCTCTTCGCGACGACGCGGGCATCCGAGATTTCCACGAGTCGGCGCACCACGTAGAGTCCCAGGCCGGTCCCCGGCATGGGGTTCGTCCCGTCGTCTCCCGATCGATAGAACTTTTCGAAGATCCTCGCGGCATCCTGGGGCCGGAAGCCGATGCCATCGTCGCGGACGTCGAAGACCACCTCGGCCCCGTCGCGATACGCTTCGATGGAGATCTCTTCGCCATCCCCCGCGACACAGGCCTTTAGGGCGTTGTCGAGGAGGTTGCGCAACACGCTCTCGATGGCGAGCGGATCCGCATCGATCGCGAGAGCGGGGACGTCGGACCGGATCGCGATGCCTTCGCGCGCAGCCCGAACGGCGTGACCAGCGGTAACGCCCTCGACGACATCGCGCAAAGGGACCGGCTCGCGACGCAGGCTGATACGACCGTCGTCGATCCGTGCCGTATCGAGGAGGTTGTCCACCATGCGCAACAGCCGGTCGCCGTCTTCCACCAACCGCTCGCCCAGCCGCCGGCTGTCCGGATCCGTACTGCGCGTTGTCAGTGTCTCGCCGGATAGCTGCATGCTGGCCAACGGGCTCTTGAACTCATGGGACACGGCGGCGATGAAATTCTGCTGCCGTCGCCGCAACTGGGCATCGTGCCGGATGGCACGGGTCAGCACCGCCATGCCGACGAGCAGCACAAGCAGGAAAAAACTCCCTTCCCACGCGTAGCGGTTGATGCGGGATGCGACCTCGTCGGCGAGGTCCGCGATGGCGTCTGGCCGAACCGACGCGACGCCGGCAACCGGGTCGAATGCAAGGTGCGGGAAACCGGCGATCACCTCCCCGATGGCACCCGGCCGCACGCCTTCGGGCGGATCCCCCGCGGCATTCAACAACGCGACGAAGGCCGTCACCGAAGCGGCGTTCGACTCGTAGAGATCGGCGACACGGTCCTGTTCGCCCCATGCCAAGGTCCTTTGGTCGAGAATCCACCAGGCCACCTGGGCCGTGGCGACCGCGAGGACCGCGAGAAACCCCATCTGCAAGGCCTTGGTTGGATCACGCCTTAGGATCATCGGTTTCCTCGCTCATGTTGGTCTGCCCCGCGTCACCGTGAACCGCTTCGCGAAGCAGTCCACGGCGCTGCGCGTCGAGCCCCTTGAGGAACGCGTCCAGGGAGCCCTCGGGACCGTACCGCATGAGACCCTTGAGTCCAACGGTCGGCAGATGTGCCATGCGCCTTCCTAAGGACTTCGCCCAGGTGTCGAGGTGTCGGCGGGTTTCGCCGTCAAGTTCGCCGAGATCCTTGGCGAGCCTCCCCACGGCCGTCGTCGCGGCGTCCTGGTAGTGCTGCTGCAGCGCCCCGAACAACGGTCCGTAGACCCGATCGACCACCTTGTCCCGGAGCCGCGGCAGGGCTTCGTCCACCAGCGCCCGGGCGTCCGCCGCCGCGAGCAGCCGCGCTTCGCGGTTCGACTCGGCCTCGCGCACGATCTCGTCCATGCCGATGCGCTCGACGCCGAGCTTGCGGGACGCCTCGGCGTCGATGTCCGCAGGCACCGCCATGTCGATCGCGAGAGGTGGCTCGCCGGATCCCGTCGCGCCCGCGAGACGAGCCAAGGTCCGGCCATCGACGACCGGTTCGGGGGATCCCGTGGCCGAGAGCACGACTTCGACCGGGGGCGGCGATTGGCGGAAGTCGGCAAGCGACATACTCGGCACATCGAAGCGCAGAGCGAGTTGCCGTGCGTGGTCCCGCGTCCGGTTGACCACCAGGAACGGTACCTGTGCCTTGGCCAGCGACAGCGCCGCGCGCTCGGTCATCGCCGAGACGCCGATCAAGGCCACCGTTCCCGGCGTTCCGGCGAGCCGGCGTCGAACGTGGGACATCGCCACTTCGGCGAGCGATACCGAACCCTCGCCCAGCCGGGTGCCGTCGCGGACGGCAGCGGCGATCCGCCCCGCCTCCTCGAACAGCAGCGACAGGCGCGGGCCGCAAAGGCCAAGAGCCTCCGCGCGATCGCGGGCAAGACGCACCTGGCCGGCGATCTCCACTTCGCCGACGGCAGCGGAATCAAGCCCGGCGGCGACCAGGAACAGATGCTCGCAAGCCCCCTCGCCCCGCCATGCCTTGAGCGTCCGTTCCGCCTCGCCGGGCGAAGGAAGAACCCCCGTCAGCAGTTCGAAGGCGGGCACGCGCAGATCCCGTACCGTCGTCTCGGGTTTCGCCGCGAAGACGATCTCGACACGGTTGCAGGTTTCGACGTAGGCGAGTTCGGCGAGTCCCTCGACGCGGGCAAACCCTCCCAGACGCGCATCGCGGTACTCGCCGACGAGCGAATAGTCGGCCAACGCCTCGCTGCCGACCTGCCGCCAGGAGATGCCGACGATTCCGATCTCATCCAGCATGGTGACACCTTAGCCATTTCGCGCGCCCGTTGTGTCACGGCATTGTCAGGCCGGACACGAGGGCGGTAAGTTGGCCATTGGACCTTCGAGTATCGGGCCGCGCTCAAGGTACATCGACGCGTCGACGGGCAAGGCCGGATGAAGCATCCCGTGATCTCGGTGGGCCTATGGTCTTGGTGGATCCTCCTCGGCAGCTGTGCCGCTGCAGCCGCGTGCCCCGACGGGCGCGTTAGGGTCGCCCCTGCGGGGTGGCGGATCCCGGTTGTCGCGCGGGGGCGGACGTCAGGATTTTGACCAGTTCATGGTCGTGAGGATCTTCATGCCGTGGTGGAACGCGCCTTCGGGCGTGTTCAGGAAGTCGTAGCACTCCACCGGCCGCAGCGCAGCCGTTTTCCTTGAGTTCCTCGATCGTGTCGACGACTCCGTTTGTCTCGACACGCGCCTGCAACTCGTCCGCAAGATCGAACGGAGCACGGGTCTCGAAGATCTTCTCGAACTTGGGAGGTGGCGGCTCGGCAGTCGCCTCCTGCTCGTCAAGTGCTTCGGCTTCGCTCATTGTCCCCGCCTCCGATTCCCGCGTGACGTCGAATCATGCAGAAACACGCTCCGTCGGGCAATTGGTCGGACTTTCCCGACCAACAAAAAGGGCGCCGATTGGCGCCCTTCCAAAGCACTGCGCTGGAAACTGTCAGGCGGCCTGCTGGAACTCCGGGTAGGCCTCGATGCCGGTCTCGGCGATGTCGACGCCGGACATCTCCTCTTCCTCGGAGACCCGGATGCCCATGGTCAGCTTGAGGACGTACCAGACGATCCCCGCGGCGAGGAACACCCACAGGAAGATGCCCGCGATGCCGATCAACTGCCCGAGGATCGTCGCGTCCTCGTTGAACGGGAATAGCGCCACCGCGAGAATGCCCCAGATGCCGCAGGTGCCGTGAACGCTGATGGCACCGACCGGATCATCGATCCTGATCTTGTCCAGCAGCACGATCGAGGCCACCACGATCACGCCGCCGACCGCGCCGATGATCATCGCCCAGAAAGCAGGCGGCGACAGCGGATCGGCCGTGATCGCGACCAAACCCGCGAGCGCACCGTTCAACGCCATCGTCAGGTCGGCCTTGCCGAACCACAGCCGCGCCAGGATCAGCGCCGCCACCAGGCCGCCGCAGGCGGCGATGTTGGTGTTGACGAATACCTGCGCCACCGCGTTGGCTTCATCCACGTTGGAGAGTTTGAGTTCGGAACCGCCGTTGAACCCGAACCAGCCGAACCACAGGACGAACATGCCCAACGTGGCGAGCGGCATGTTGCAGCCCGGTATGGCGTTCACATGGCCGTCCGGCCCGTACTTCCCGGCCCGGGGCCCAAGTAGGATGACTCCGGCAAGTGCCGCGGCGGCACCGCACATGTGGACGATGCCGGAACCGGCGAAGTCGGAGTAGCCGGCAGCGCTGAGCCAGCCCCCGCCCCAGGTCCACATGCCCTGCACGGGGTAGATCAATCCGGTCATGACGACCGCGAAGATCAGGAACGCCCACAGCTTCATCCGCTCGGCGACGGCACCCGAGACGATGGACATGGCCGTCGCGACGAACACCACCTGGAAGAAGTAGTCCGACCGTTCGGAGTGATCCGTCGCCACGCCGCCGGCCGTACCGGCCACGATCTCCTCTGCCGTGTTTTCGACCCCGATCAGCCAACCGAAACTGGGCAGCCAAGCCCCCTCGGTGCCGTCGATGTACATGATGTAGTACCCGAACAGCAGGTACATGATGCAGGAGATGGAGTACAGCGCGACGTTCTTGGTGAGAATCTCCGAGGTGTTCTTCGCCCGGATCATTCCCGCCTCGAGCATCGAGAAGCCGCACGCCATGAACATCACCAGCACACCCATCACCAGGAAGTAGAAGGTGTCGATGGCGTAGTTAGTTTGGGTTAGCAGATCTTCCACGATCAGTTGCTCCTTGTCTCAACCCAGCGTCGGGCAGCGTTGTCCCTCGAACCGACTTTGCTCGTCGGTCCCGTTGCGCGTCGCTGGAGAGTGGGCTTGGGTCAAACGGCGTCGGTACCGCTCTCCCCGGTTCGAATGCGAACTGCCCCTTCGAGGGTGCTGTAGAAGATTTTTCCGTCTCCCACCTTCCCCGTGTTCGCGGCCTTGGTGATGGCTTCGAGACATTGGTCCAAGAGACCGTCGTCGATGGCCACCTCGATCTTGACTTTCGGTAGAAAGTCCACGACGTACTCCGCGCCGCGGTAGAGTTCGGTGTGCCCCTTCTGCCGACCGAACCCTTTCACCTCCGTCACCGTCATCCCCTGGACGCCGATCTCCGAGAGTGCCTCCCGGACGTCGTCCAGCTTGAACGGTTTGATGATTGCCGTGATGAGTTTCATTGCTGTTTCCTTTCTCCTTAGCCGGATTCGAACCGGCAGTAGCGTGGGTCGCCGCGCCGATTCCCCCGCGGAAGCCGCGCGGCAACCCTAGGTTTCCGGGCCTACAGGTCCTTCGACAACGACACGACGACCCGCGCTTCGCAGTCGCGTCCGCCACCGCAAGCGTCTTCGTCGAGGTTCGTGCCGACCATTCCGATGCCGAAGCTTGCACCACCCAACGGGAGTGACGCGGTCAACGAATAGTCGATGTATTCGCTGTCGTCCCCGAAGAAATCGTCGCTCTTGGCGATATTCAACCCCACGGAGAAGTCGAGACCGATCTCTTCGGTCAGCGCATAGCTGTAGCTCGCGTAAGGGTAGAAGAAGGTCTCATTGGGTGCCGCCAGGTACTCCGGCGAGTAGTTGAGCCCCACGCTGAAGTCCCCGATGGACAGGCTCACGGCAGCCTCCTGGTAGTTCAGGTCCGTGTCGTTGGGATACTGAAAGTGGATCAGCTGCAGCCCGAGTTCCATGCCGTCGGATATCTCGCCGCTCCAGCCCACATAGAGATCCCACTCCATGGACGTATCGCCGAAGTTCACGTTCGACGCCCAGGTCCCTACCGAGAACCCGCCTTCGAACGAAACGTCGAAACCGCCCTGTATGGCCGGGTCGCGACCGGTCTGCGACCACCCGCGGAACGAATAGTCCGAAGTCAGCGTCACGTTGCCGGCGACTTCCGCCGCCACGGCGGCGGGCACGGTCAGCGCCATCGCCACAGCAGCGGTCAGCAAGGTCAGAAGCTTCTTCATTTCATGCCCCCTTGGTTGAACCATCGTAAACGCGGCGCATCGGTGGGATGCGCCGAGTGCACATATGATGCTCGAACAGCACGGACTGTGCCAGAAATTTTTGTCAACCAATTCAATATATTACAAATATCGACCGCCCTATTCGCTCTTTTGTTGGGCACGTTGAAGGGGCTAGGCACCGATTTGGTGCGTTGCGGTGCAGGCCGCGGCGAGATTCGGTGGACAAATTGGCGGCAATCGCTGACACGAAGTCGGGACATTTTCCCCTGCCCGCGGCTTTCGCGGCCACCTAGACTCCGACCCATGTCCGTCACCATCCGAACGCGTGCGCAAGTGGGCATCGACGCCCCGCAGGTTCTCGTCGAAGCCCATTGCCAGCCCGGAACGCCCTCGTTCACCGTCGTCGGCATGGCGCAGACGGCCGTCCGGGAAGCCCGGGACCGGGTACGCAGCGCGATCAAGAACGTCGGCCTGAAGTACCCCCAGGGCCGGCTCGTGGTCAATCTCGCGCCCGCCGACCTCGCCAAGCACGGCGGTCGCTACGACCTGGCCATCGCGATCGCCATTCTCGCGGCTACCGAACAGGTCAACCCGCAACACGTCGACCGCCTCGAGTTCCTCGGCGAACTGTCGCTCTACGGCGAAGTGCGCGGCGTACGCGGCGCGTTCTGCGCGGCATCCCGGCTCCACGGTCGAGACGACGGTCTGGTCGTCCCCGCGGGAAATCTCGACGAACTTGCTCCTCTTGTCGACGTGGCCGTGTATCCGGTGTCCACGCTCAAGGATGCCGTTCGCCTGTTGCAGGCCCCCGAATTGCCCGAGCCCTGTCGCCCGCGCCGCCCGACCGGAGCGCGTTCAAGACGGCGGGAGTCGCTCTCCGATGTGCGCGGACAGGCAACAGCGAAGCGGGCGCTTGCGGTGGCGGCAGCCGGTGGCCACCACCTGCTGATGACCGGACCGCCCGGCACCGGCAAGACCATGCTCGCGCGTCGACTCGCCGGCCTGTTGCCCGATCTCTCGGTCGACGAAGCCATCGAGGTGGCCAACGTCTACTCGGTGTCTTCGCGAAAGGCACCGGATTTCGGCAGCCGTCCGTTCTGCGACCCGCATCACACGGCGTCGCCGGCGGCGATCGTCGGTGGCGGCAACCCGGTCGCACCGGGAGAGATCACCCTCGCCCACCGGGGCGTACTGTTCCTCGACGAATTGCCGGAGTACCAACGCCGCGTCCTGGAGGCCCTGCGGGAACCCTTGGAAGCCGGCGAAGTCGCCGTCGCCCGGGTCGGACAGACCGTGCGCTACCCGGCACGGTTCCAACTCGTGGCGGCCATGAATCCGTGCCCGGCGGGATACGTCTGCGACGAAGCCCACTGCCGCTGCGCGCCCCACCAGGTACGCCAATACCGCAGTCGCATCTCCGGACCCCTGCTCGACCGCATCGACATCCGCGTCGAGGTCGGACCGGTTCCCGAGAAGGATCTCTGGGGAGAACCCCCGTCCCCGTCCGAAGACATCGAGCTGCGAAAGCTCGTCGCGGCCGCCCAGGCGCGGCAAATGCGACGCGCGGGCAAGATCAACGCGGCGCTCTCGGTCCGGGAGATCGAACGCTACTGCGTGATGGCCCCGTCCGCCGCGACGCTGTTGCGACGCGCCGCAAGCCGATTTCGGCTGTCCGCGCGCGCGGTGCACAGGCTCCGCAAGGTCGCCTTGACGATCGCCGACCTCGCGGGCGCCGACGAAGCCGCTTCCGCACACGTCGCGGAAGCGCTCACGTTTCGAGCGCTCGATGAAGAATTGGCGGATAGCGGGAGTCCGCTAGTTCCCTTCGCCGGAGACTCCCGACATGTACTCGATGGCGGCGCGTAGCTCCGCGTCGGTGCAATCCATACAGGTTCCCATCGCCGGCATCAGGAAGTTGGCGAATCCCTCCTTGGTGTTTCGGAACAGTTCGTCCATGCCCTTTGCAAGGCGCGGCGCCCACGCTTCGACATCGCCGAGCTTGGGCGCATTGTTCAATCCACCCAAATGGCACGCTTGACAGTATTTGTCGTAGACCGCTCGCCCGCTCCGACCTGCGACAGGGACAACCACAGGGACGGCTTGAACGCCACCGCAATCGTCGCCTTCGAGGCAGAGTTCGCCGAATGGCCGCGTGCGTTCCTCAATATCCGCCACCGTGCCTGCGGGCACGCTGTCGCCCAGGGCACCAACGGCAACGAAGCCTAATCCAGCAACGCAAACGATTTTCTTGACGGTGGACACCAAGACCGGGCTCTCCCGACGGAAAGGCGCGATTATACGCATGAGGAGGCCTAGAGAGGCCACCGAACACGGCACGGCGGGAACCCGGGCCGACGGCTACGCCACCTCTTCCTCCCGGATCCGTGGGGCGTGCCCGTTCGCCGTCGAGGCGGAAAGCGACTCGGCCGTGATGTCGGCCAGCAGCCGCGTCCTCTCGGCAAACGCCGCTCGGGCAGCGGTCTGCTTCACGGGGCCGAACCCCCTGATTTCGGCCGGCAGTTCGGCGAGTGCCACCCACGACTCGTAGTTTGTCTCGTCGAACGACTCAACCAGGGTATCCACGTCGGCTTCGAAGGTTCGAACCAGCTCCTTTTCGAGCCGACGTTCCGCCGTGTAGCGGAACGGGTCCAACGCCGTGCCGCGCAGCCAGCGCAGTCTCGCCAGCACCCGGAGGACCGGGGAGAACCAGCCGCCGACGGCGATCTTCCGCGGCCGGCCGTCGGCGCCCCGACGCGTCAGGAACGGCGGTGCGAAGTGGAAGGTCGTCTTGAAGCCCCGTTCGAACTGGCCGCCGAGCTTTGCCGCGAAGTCCAGGCCGACGCCTGCGGGGCGGTTGGAGAAGAGCCGTGCCACCTCGTATTCGTCCTTGACCGCCAACAGCTTGAAGTAGCTGTCGGCGACCGCCGCGGCAAGCGCATCCCCGGTTGGACGGACGCGCGACTCGGCGGCGCGGACACGCTCGATCATTTGATCGTAGCGGCTTGCCAACACTTCGTTCTGGTAGTCGACCAGGAACGCCCTGCGCACGGCGATCCGTTCGGCGAGCGTCTGCGACCTCTGCGGTTGCATCACTTCGGAACGCGCCGTCGGCATGGCGACCACCCTTTCGTCTTCGTCGGTTTGCGGGTTCGAGTCCAGGTGCGCC
>JAPOYW010000105.1 GCA_026706425.1 Gammaproteobacteria bacterium | reverse complement strand
GGACCGGCGTGTACGCCGGGATGAGCAACAACGACTACCGGCACCTGATACTCGCGTCCCGGGAGAACGCGGAGGCAGCTGCGGGGCTGTATTCGGTTACCGGGAGCTCCTTGAGTCCCGCCATCGGACGGGTGTCCTTCGTGCTCGGGTTCGAAGGACCGGCCATGGTCGTCGACACGGCGTGTTCGTCGTCGCTGGTCGCGGTGCATCAGGCCGTCGCAGGCCTGCACCGGGGCGATGCCGACCTCGCGTTGGTCGGCGGTGTGCAGGCGATCCTGTTCGGTCGTTTGAGCGCACTGCGCGCCAAGGCGGGCATGCTGTCGCCGAACGGGCGATGCAAGACGTTCGACGCGGCGGCCGACGGCTACGTTCGGGGAGAAGGCTGCGGCATCGTGGTCTTGAAGCGCCTCGACGAGGCGGAGCGGGATGGCGACCGCATCTGGGCCGTGATACGGGGCTCGGCCGTGAACCAGGACGGGACGGGGCCGGGATTGACCGTGCCGGAGGGGCCGGCGCAACAGCGTGCCATCGAAGATGCGCTGGCGCGGGCCGGGCTGGCGCCTGCCGAGGTCGACTATCTCGAGGCCCACGGCACCGGAACCCGGGTGGGGGATCCCACCGAACTTGGCGCGGCAGGTGCCGTCTACGGCAGGGGCCGCGACCCGGATCGACCGCTGCTCATCGGATCGGTGAAGACGAACATCGGGCACCTGGAGTCGGCCGCCGGCATTGCCGGCTTGATCAAGGCCACCCTGGCATTGAAGCGGGGGATCATCCCGCAGCATCTGCATTTCGAGAAACCCAACCCCACGTTGGATTGGGACCGGCTCGCGCTTCGGGTGACCGCCGACGCGTCGGCGTGGCCGGATGTCGACCGGCCTTGGCGCGCCGGCGTCAATTCCTTCGGTTTCTCGGGCACCAATGCCCACGTGGTGCTGGAATCCTACGGAGAGGCCGGGACTTCCCTGGCCGACGACGTGCACTTGGCGGCGGGCGCGCCACGATCGATGGACCAGGGCGTTGCCGGAGGGGTCGAGGAACGCCGCTGTCGCCTGCTGCCGCTGTCCGGAAAATCGGAGGCGGCGGTCGGGGAACTGGCGTCCCGGTATCTCGGGTGGCTGGATGCGCACGAATCCACGTTGTCGTCGGATGGGTTGCCGGCAACGCTCTCGGACCTGGCGTGGACCGCCAGCATGGGCCGGAGTCACTTCCGGCACCGGGCCGGGGTGGTGTACACCGACTTCGCGTCGCTTCGCGCAGGGCTCGACACGGTGGTCGCGGAAGGTCCGGGAACGCACCAGTCGGGTGGCGAAGCGCCCACAGTGGCTTTCGCCTACACCGGACAGGCTAGCCAATGGATCGGCATGGGTCGGAACATCTACGAGACGGAGCCCGTCGCCAGGGCCGTGCTGGACCGATGCGACGCCTTGCTGAAGGAATGGCGCGGTACTTCGTTGATCGACGTGATGTTCGGGGTGGCCACCGGAACCGCCGACGCCCTCGACGATCCGTCCTGGACGCAGCCTGCCATCTACGCCCTGGAATGTGCGCTCAGCGCCCTCTGGGCCAGTATCGGGGTTCGGCCGAGCGTGGTGGTTGGACACAGCCTCGGCGAGATCGCGGCGGCGCAGACCGCGGGGGTGTTCTCGTTGGAGGAGGGCTTGGGCTTCGCGGCCCGGCGCGGCGACCTGATCGCGGCGCTGCCCGAGAAAGGCGCCATGGCGGTCGTGTTCGCGTCCGCCGATGCCGTTGGTGCGGTGGTCGAAGAACACAACGCGTCGTGCGAGGGCCCCGGCTTGAGCATGGCCGCGGACAACGGCACCAACCAGGCCATCAGCGGCCCTGAACGCGATGTCGAGGCGGTGCTCGAGTACTTCGACACGCAGAACGTCCGAACGGCTCGTTTGCGGGCCAGCCCGGCCTACCACAGCCACTTGGTGGACCCTGCGCTCGATGGACTAGAAGCCTATTTCGGGTCGGTTCAAGTAGCCGAGCCGGAGATCGTCGTCGTGAGCAGCCTGACCGGTCGGCAAGTGGAAGCCGGCACGCGGCTCGACGGCACCTATTGGCGGCGACAGGCCAGGGAGCAGGTGGCGTTCAGCGACTCGATCGAGACGCTTGCCGGGCTCGGCGTCGACGTCGTCGTCGAGATGGGCCCCCACGGCGTGCTTGGCCCGATGATCTCGTTGGGCTGGCCGTCGACGGATTCGGGAGTGCCCGCGGTCCTGTCCAGCCTGCGCCGACCGTCGCGCGACGAATCCCTTGCCGACGTCGAGGGCTCGTTCGCGACGGCCGTTGCCGGTGCCTACGAGGCCGGCGTTGCCCTGGACTTCACGGGGTTGTTCTCGGGCGAGGAGCGATGTCGCATCGCGTTGCCGGGCTATCCCTTCCAGCGCCAACGGCATTGGATCGAGACATCCAGGCGCGGCCGTTCCGAGGCCGGACACCCGTTGCTCGGCGTGCGTCACGAATCGCCCCGGGGCGAGATCGACTTCGAGACGGAGCTGTACGCCGCCGATCCGGCTTGGATGAACGACCACCGGGTCTTCGACCACGTGCTCGCCCCGGGCGCAATGTACGGCGCCATGGCAGTGTCCGTCCCTTTCGTGGACGGCGCCGCCTCGGCAACCGTCGAAGACCTGCAGATACGCAGCCCGCTCGTGTTCCCGTCGCCGCGGGCGGACGATGTCGCCTCGGACCCGGTAGCGCACGGGCGCAAGGTCCAGGTCGTCGTGGGCGCATCGACCGGGCGCGTCGAGATCTTCAGCAGGGCAGACCGGGACGCCGAGTGGACGCTGCATGCCGAGGGCCAGGTCTCGGAGACAGCGACCGGGTTCGCCCCGGAAACCGCGGACATCGCCCATCTCCGCCGCGGCTTGTCGGCCCGGGATGTCGCCGCGTTCTACCGCGCCAAGGCCGCCACCGGCATCCAGCTTGGACCGTCGTTCCAATCCCTCGCGGCGCTCTGGTCGGGGCCCAGCGAAGCGCTGGGCGAAGTGGTCTTGCCGGCGGGCGTCGACGCCATGGACGGTGGTATCCATCCCGTGCTGCTGGACGGGTGCTTCCAGGTCTTTTCGGCCGCTCGCAGCCATGGTGACACCGACGACGAAACGCCCTACCTGCCGTTCGGTTGGGAACGAATGACCCTCACGGGAGCGTTGCCGGACAAGCTGGTCTGCCACGTCCGGTTGACGACGGGCGCGCCCAACGAAGCCTCGGCGGGGGAAACCGCCCGGGAGGTCGTGACCGGCGATCTCGACATCTACGATGCGAACGGGTTGTTGCTGGGTTGCCTGCAGGGATACACGGTCAAGCGGGCGACCCGGGCGGCGCTGCTCGCCGCAGTCGAAGGACTCGACGAATTGCTCTACGAGGTCGTCTGGCGGGACGGACCCCTCGCTCCGGCGATTCGGCCGGCCGACTTCCTGCCGCGCCCCGGGTTCGTCGCCGATCAATCCGGGAAGTTCGTTGACTACCTGGCGGCCGAAGGGGTTGGTGCCGAGACGCGAACGGAACTGCTCGCCGACCTCGAACGGCTGTCGCGGCACTACGCGCTGATCACGCTGGATCGACTCGGCTGGCAGCGCAAGCGGGGCAGCGCCGTCGAAGCCGAGAATCTCCGTCGGCAACTGGGCGTACCCGACGAACACCGACTCTTGTTCCGTCGAATGCTGGAAATGCTCGCAAGGTCGGGCGTGCTCGAGGAAACCGAAGCCGGGTTCGATGTGCTCGTGGGGAGCACCGAGGCGTTGCCGGGGGAGCTTGGCGACGACGCCGAGGCGTTCGCGGACCGGATGGCCGAGGCCTACCCGCACGGTTCGACCGAGATCGGACTGTTTCGCCGCTGCGGCAGTGCCTTGTCGGAGGTGCTGCGCGGGGAGGCCGATCCCCTCACCCTGTTGTTCAGCAGCGGTGACCCGAGTGCCGCGGACCTGTACCTGAAAGCGCCGGTTGCCCGCGCAGCCAACGCCATGCTGGCGCAGGCCTTCCGCATCCTGTTGGCCAAGTTGCCGGACGAGAGACGGCTCCGGGTGCTCGAAGTGGGGGCTGGCACGGGCTCGGCAACGGCGTCCGTCCTGCCCGAGCTTCCGTCGGGCCGCTTCGACTATACCTACACGGACATCTCGGCCGGTTTCTTCGCCGAAGCGGAGGCCCGGTTCGGGGGTGCCGAGTCGGCTATCGACTACCGGGTGCTGGACATCGAGAAGGATCCCGTGGCGCAGGGATTCGACGCCCACGGCTACGACCTCCTGATCGCCTCCAACGTGCTGCACGCCACGCGGTATCTGCACGAGACCCTCGGCCACTGCCGGGATCTGCTCGCGCCGTCGGGACATCTCGTGGCGCTTGAGAACCTGCGTGGCCAAGGCTGGCTCGACCTCACTTTCGGGCAGCTCGACGGCTGGTGGCGTTTCGCCGACGACTACCGGCCGCACCATGCCCTGGCAGCCCCCGGCGTGTGGCGACGGGCGCTTGCGGATGCCGGATTCGCCGGGGTGGCGTTCGTGGGCGTCGACGAGTCCGCGGCGGCAGAGCCCGACCGGGGCGTGATCGTCGCCCAGGGCCCGGCGGAAGTGACCGAGCCGGCGGGATTGTGGGTTCTTCTGGACGACGACGCCGGGACGGGTGTGGAACTCGCCGAGGACTTGGCGGCGCGCAACCAGACCGTGGTCCTGGCCAATGCGGATGCGTCGGAGACTGTCGCCATCCCGCCCGTTGCGGGGGTGTTCCAGACGTCCGTCGAGTCCATGGATCGCGCGTCTTGGCGGTCGCTGTTCGCGTGCCTGCCGGAGGGTGTGCCGTTCGACGGCGTTGTGCACCTGCCGGGTCTAGTCGGCCACGGCACGGGCGCCACGACCGAGGAGATGGCCGACGACACTCGGACGGCGGTGGCCTCCGCCCTTGCCATGGCCCAGGGAATGGACGATGCGGACGCCGGTCCAGCGAAAGGTGTCTGGTTCGTGACCCGAGGCGCGCAGGTGCTGGAGCGCGAACGCGAGGGGGAGCTTGCCGGTGCCGGTCTGTGGGGATTGGGCAAGGTCCTGGCCCGGGAGGTGCCGCACTGGCAACCGAGGATGATCGACCTCGACCCCGGGCCGGCGTCGCCGCGCTTGGACCTGGCCGACGAACTGCTCGCCCCCGACGCCGAGACGCATATCGCCTACCGCGGCGGTCGCCGCCGGGTGGCCCGGTTCGTCCGGTCCGACCCGGGGTCCGCCCGTCTCGAACTACCCGAAGAGCCCGGTTGGCTGCTCGACGCCGACTCGGGAGGCGCCCTCGACAAGGTGCGCGTGCAGCCCCAGGCGGCTCGCGCGTTGGAAGGCGACGAGGTCCGGGTTGCCGTCGACGCCGTCGGTCTCAACTTCTGGGACATCTTCCGGGCAATGGGTCTTTTCCAGGAAGGCTTGTTCGGGGAAGAGCTCGTTGGTCGAATCGTCGAAATCGGCGATGGCGTCGGGAACGTCGCCGTCGGCGACCGCGTCGTCGGCCTGGGCGACGGAACCTTCGGGATCGAGGCCGTGACCCGGGCGGCGTTGGTCGTACCCGCGCCGCCCGGTGTGTCGACGACTGCGCTCGCCACCGTGCCGAGTGTCTTCGTCTCGGCCGCCCTGGCGTTCGAAGCAGCCGATTTCAAGGCCGGCGAACGGGTGCTGATCCACGCCGGCGCGGGTGGCCTCGGTTTGGCTGCCATCGAACTCGCGCGCGCCGCCGGGGCGGAAGTGATCGCCACGGCGAGCGCGCCGAAGCGTGACTTCCTGCGCTCGATCGGCGTCGCGCACGTGTTCGACAGCCGGACCACGGAATTCGGCGACCGCGTGCTGGACGTCACCGGCGGCGCGGGTGTGGACGTCATCCTGAACAGCTTGACGGGCGAGGGTTTCATCGCCGCCAGCCTGTCCTGTCTTGCCGAAGGCGGACGCTTCGTGGAGCTGGCCCGGCGCGACATCTGGACCGACGACGAAATGGCCGCCGTCCGCCCCGACATCGGCTACAGCGTCATCGAACTGGACGTGTGCAAGCGGGACGAACCCGAGCGCGCCGGGGCGATTCTCGGCCGCATCGTCGAGGGCATCGCGGCGGGCGACCTCGATCCCCTGGTGCATTGCCGCTGGCCGCTGGCCGAGACCGGTTCGGCCATGGCGTTCATGCAGTCGGCGCGCCATATCGGAAAGATCGTGCTGACGCCGCCGCCGATATCCGGGGGTACGCTGAGGCAGGATCGAACGTATCTCGTCACCGGCGGCTTAGGCGGTATCGGCTGCGTGGTGGCCGGCTGGCTTGCCGATCACGGGGCGGGCGTGATCGTGCTGAACGGCCGCCGCGAGCCCGATGCGGCCGCCCAACTGGTGATCGATGAACTCCGAGGCCGGGGCGTCCGGGTGGAGGTCGAACTCGCCGATGTCACGGATTCCTCGGCCGTGGATGACATGTTGGGGAGGATGGACGACTCGTTGCCGCCGCTCGGCGGCGTGATCCACAGTGTGGGCGTGTTGTCCGACGGTGCCTTGTCGAACTTGAGCTGGGACCGTTTCGAGCAGGTGTTGTGGCCCAAGGTGATCGGCGCCTGGCACCTGCACCGGGCGACCGCGAGCAAGGACCTCGATCTCTTCGTATTGTTTTCCAGCGTGACGGGGGTTCTCGGCAACGCCGGCCAGGCGAACCACGCCGCCGCCAATGCCTTCCTCGATCAACTTGCGGGCCATCGACGTGCTCTCGGACTGCCCGGTCAATCGATCGCTTGGGGCGCGTGGTCTGGCCTCGGCGAGGCCGAGGAGCAACGCGAACGGATTGCACGGCAGCTTGAAGCTGCGGGAACCGGTTGGATGACCCCCGAGAAGGGGCTCATGGCATTCGACCGGTTGGTTCGGCAAGACCTGACCACGGCCACCGTCACATCGGTGGATTGGCCGGTGTTCGCCGACAGCCAGGAACACCACCCGCCGTTTCTCGAGGACATGCTCGCCGAAACCGACACCGAGGCGGCCGAGTCGTCGGGAGGAACCGTGGACCTGCTCGCCGATCTTGGCAGCGCGCCCCTAGCGGACCGCGAAGGCAGGCTGGTGGCCTTTCTCCAGCAGGAGTTGAAAGCGGTGTTGCGGATGCCGACGGAGCCGGCCCCCGCGGTCGGCTTCGTCGATCTCGGCATGGACTCGCTGATGGCCGTCGAGCTCCGCAATCGGCTGAACCGGGCGTTGGCGGGCGCCTACGTGGCGCCAAACACGGTGGTGTTCGACTACCCGGACATCGAGAGCCTGGCCCGCCACTTGGTACGCGAGCTCGGCAGTGACGGGATTGCCGACGACGAGACGGAAACCCGGTCGAACCGGCGGCCTGCTGCGGAAATCCGAGGCGAACAGGAGAACGATCCGATCGCGGTCATCGGCATGGCCTGTCGGTTTCCCGGCGCGCCGAACCTCGACGCCTTCTGGCAACTCCTCGATGCCGGCGTGGACGCGGTATCGGAAGGCCGGCGCGACGCGGGGCCCTGGCCGGGGGTTGCCGGCGATCCGACGCGGGACGGCTACCGTTGGGGAGGATTCCTCGACGGCATCGATCAGTTCGACTCGAAGTTCTTCCGTATCCTGCCGATCGAAGCACGCATGATGGATCCGCGCCAACGGCTGCTCCTGGAAGTGGCTTGGCAGGCCGTCGAAGACGCGGGTTTCGATCCCGGCGAACTCAACGGCAGCCGCACCGGCGTCTACGCGGGCGTGGGGGCCAGCGAATACCGGGATCTGATCGAAGCCAGTGGGGAGGAGGGCGGCTATCTCGGGACGGCAGGTAGCGTGGCCGCCGGTCGACTGGCCTTCGCGCTGGGGCTGACGGGACCGGCCATGCCGGTGGACCTGGCGTGCGCATCCTCGCTGGTGGCGGTCCACCAGGCGAGTGTGGGTTTGCGCCGGGGCGAGATCGACCTCGCCCTCGTCGGGGGGGCGAACGCGGTCTTGTCGCCGGGAATCACCAAGTTCATGGCCGAACTCGGCATGTTGTCGCGCCAGGGCAAGTGCCGGACATTCGACGCGGGTGCGGACGGGTTCGTGCGCGGGGAGGGCTGCGGCATGGTGGTCCTGAAACGCCTCGCCGACGCCGAGTCGGACGGTGATCGGATCTGGGGCGTCATTCGGGGCTCCGCCGTCAGCCACAACGGGGTCAGCGCAGGCATGACGGTTCCCAACGGCCCGTCCCAGGAGCAGGCGATCGAGGAAGCCCTTGCACGCGCGGGGGTCGATCCGTCGAGCGTCGACTACGTGGAAGCACACGGCGTGGGCACGAGCTTGGGCGACTCCATCGAAGTCCGGGCGGCGTCGAACGTCTATGGACGCGACCGTCCGAACGACCGCCCGCTGCTAATGGGCACCGTGAAGACCAACATCGGCCACCTGGAGTGGGCGGCGGGCGTCGCAGGCCTCATCAAGACGATCCTGTCGATGCAGCGGGGCATGATCCCGAAGCACCTCCATTTCGACAATCCGAACCCGCGGGTGGAATGGGACGAGTTGCCCGTACGGGTAACCTCGGCGCCGACGCCCTGGCCCGAGAACGACAATCGTCCCCCGCGCGCGGCCGTGAGCGCATTCGGGTTGTCGGGGACCAACGCCCATGTGGTGCTCGAGGGGTACCGGTCGGCCGGGAACGCGGACGGTGGTTGGGTGTCGGGTCGACGGCTACCCGTCGGTGAACCGGGCATCCCGGACAGCGAGATCCGGGAGCAGGCGCTCGAGATTCGGCAATGGCGTTTGCTGCCGCTTTCGGCCAGATCGGACGATGCCCTGAAGCGCATGGCCGAGGGCTACCTGGACTGGCTCGCCGCCCGAACGACCTCGACGGATCAAGATCTGCCCGACCTGCTCGCCGATATGGCCTGGACGGCGGGTATGGGACGAAGTCACTTCGCCCATCGGGCCGGCGTCGTGTTTCGCGATGCGGAATCGCTTAGGGCCAGCTTGGAAGCCGTGGTCGCCGAGGGCAGACCGTTGCCCGCACTGGTCGAAGGCAGCAAGGCCAAGGTCGCGTTCGCCTACACGGGCGAGGGCGATGCCTGTGTCGGCATGGGCGGCGACCTGTACCGATGCGAACCGGTCGTGCGGGTCGTTCTCGACCGTTGCGACGAACTGGTTCGCAATCAGAGGGGTCGTTCGCTGCTCGAGGTCATGTTCGGCGCTTCCGACGGCCTCGAGGATCCCGCATGGTCGGCCCTGTCGGTCTGGGCGTTGCAGTGTGCGCTGGCGGCGCTTTGGGAAAGCGTGGGCGTTCGACCCAACGTGGTCGTGGGCGACGGTCTCGGCGAAATCGCCGCCGGTCAGGCGGCGGGCGTCTTCGGTCTGGACGAAGGACTGCTGTTGGTCACCGCGCGGGATATGGAGTCCGCGCCCCTGGATGTGGACGTCTCTCCGGCGAAGCTCGAACTCGTTAGCGGCGATACGGGTCGCGCGCTGGCTGCCCACGAGGTGCTCGACGGCGCCTACTGGCAACGGCAGCGACGAGTGTCACCGCCTTTCGACCGTTGTGTCGCGACGCTCGCCGGCCTCGGGGTCGAGGTGGTCGTCGAAGTCGGTGCGCAGGCGATCCTCGCGCCGAAACTGGCGGCGCTCTGGCCGGTATCGGCGGCATCGCCAAGTGTCCTGGTGAGTCAGCAGTTGGCCTTGCCGGACCGGACCGACCCGGACGACGCCTTTGTCACCGCCGTGGCGGGTGCCTACGAAGCCGGACTGGCGGTCTCGTTCCGAGGCTTGTTCGCCGGCGAGTCGCGGTCTCGGATTTCGATACCCGGCTACCCCTTCGAACATCGGCGTCACTGGATCAGTCCCCCGAGACGGTTCGCAGTCGCAGCGGGCTGACCGCCGACTTCGGCGGTCAGCTTGCAGTCTGGTCGAGGTATTCGCGCAGCGCGCTGGCGCACTCGGCCGGCTTTTCCAATTGCAGGTAGTGGGTCGTTTCCGGCAGAAAGTCGTAGTCGACGGTGTCCATTTGAACAAGATCCAACGTCGGCAGGTAGGCGAACGGCAACGTGGG